>JACKCN010000007.1 GCA_020634015.1 Candidatus Delongbacteria bacterium
TCGACTAACTCCCGCATTACAGTAATTGATTGTGAAAATCTCGCTGGCGGAATTCAGGTGGGTCCGAATGCCAATGCGACACATATTTCTGGTGTCACAATACGGAATGGAAGCAGATTTAATGGGGGTGGCATAATCGCTACAAGCTCCTGCAATGTGACTAACTGCAGAATTCATGACTGCATAGCAACTGATGGTTCAAATGGCGGTGGCATATATGCATCATATACATCGTTGACGATAACGAAGTGCGTGATCTACAACTGCAGTGCGGATAACGGCGGAGGCGTCTTTCATCATGTGCCGACACATGAATCACAAAATCCTTGGTACGATATAGAAGTATCCAGATCTACAATATGCAACAATACTGGCAGACTGGTCAATACGGTTGGAGGAGTGAAATTTGATTATGCTTCAATCTTGCATGAGCATTCAAACATATTTTGGGGAAATACTGGTACTGAAGGAACTGTGTCTTCAAGTCAAATTTGGGGCAACGGCCCCAACTACCATGGGTGGAGTGACATTCAAGGATGGACGAGCGGAGTAAACGGATTGATCAACGAGGACCCGCAATTCTTGCTTGAAACTGAAGGTGATTTTCGTCTTGCCAGTACTTCGCCGTGTATCGACGCAGGACAAACAGGTTTGTTGGATCCAGATGGAGCACAAATCGAGATGGGGGCAGAGCAGTATTGCGAATCGTCAAGTCTGGCGTTCACTACACCGGAATTGATCACTACAGAACCAGGACAGGGTGCAGACTTCCAGCTAGATCTTTGGGCAACGTGTAGGCTTGTAGATGTCGACAGTCTCACAATCTCCGGTTCATCATTCTACCTTTCCAGTGGGCTATCTGTGGTTCAGCCGATGGTGTCGAACTATGTAGGTTTAGTATTCGCGCCTATAGTGCAAGGGGTTCACCGAGATACCTTGCATGTTTGGGCAGATACAGACTCAAGTAATACAGACAATCCTAGACACCATACAATTCCATTGGTCGGTGAAGCGGGCCCCATCCCCTTACCCGTTATGGATCTGTCAATCAGCATCCTTCCGGATGATTCCGCACGACTTGAATGGTCTCCTGTTACCGAAACCATCTATGGCAATCCGGTTGTACCTGACTACTACTTGATCTTCTACAACGAGCTTGATCCCCAGGTTGAGGCCTATTGGTACTACCAAGGGGCAACTGAAACACCAGGATACACGCACTTCCTTGTGACCCGCTTCCGAAGTCTGATGAGTTATCGTGTGGTTGCTTGGAAGGGGATCAATCCTGGATTGCTTGGATTTTTGCCTGGTGATCCAATCAACAGACTTTATGACTTGTCGACACAACACAACTAGGAAGAAATCATGGATAGCGAGATAAATTCTTTCACTTTTGGCTTGTTGTGCCTTTTCGTGCATTCCATCGCATTTGCACAAATACTTCGGCCAATTCACTTCTATGACTTCGACAATGGATTGGTCGAAGACCAAGTTGGTCAAGAAGATGGGACATTACTGAATGGCGCAGGTATCGTTGGTGGTCAACTCGTATTGGATGGCGTTGACGATTATGTAGAATTTGCAGAACACTTGATCCCAACCCAAGGTGATTTCACTGTATCTATGTTTGTACTGCAGGCCAATCTCCAAACATCAAATGCTGAATTCATTTCACAAGGCCAGGCCGGTGAGTTTGTTCCGTTCTATATTGGCCATCAGCATCAAAGATTGATTCGTGTTGGTGATGACTGGCAAAATAGCGGTACTCTGTTTCCCAACGACAATGCAATGCACCATGTGGCAGTAGTTAGAAGTGCAGCAGATACGAAGTTGTACTTGGATAGATCCTTTGTTTCATCTCGTGGACAGGCAATCTTGTTCTCTGCAGGAGGAACATTTACGCGAATCGGTCGGCAATATGATGGAATGGGTGAACACTTTGATGGTTTGATTGATGAAGTTGCAATTTTTGACCAAGCACTGGACCCGCTAGATATTGTCTACTTGTCGAACGGTAATCCCCAATTCCTGGGTATTGCAAACGAATCATTTGACCACGCAGGCAGCATGCCCAACGGTTGGACCATCCAATCCCAGTCAGCAACCCTTACCACCCCTTGGGTCCCTATCCAGGAAGCTGAGGATGACTGGACAATCCAAACGTCACACACGGCATTCGATCCTGTGTTCGATGAATGGCTGATCAGCCCTGTATATGACCTGACATGGTTCCAGGACATCACAATGGGGTTCACCCAGAACTACATCCATGCCGGGTCCAGTGCTGCTGTGCGCTATTCCATCAACGGTGGACTGTCTTGGAACACCTTGCAGACCTTCACCGCGTCAACCACTGGTGCTTTCAGTACCGATGTGTCCAGCTGGGCTGATGGCAGTGCCAATGTTCGGTTTGCATTCCGGTTCATCGCAAGCGCACCAACGGGCGGCTCGTTCTGGCGGATTGATGACTTCTATCTGGATGGCATCCCGGCACCACCGCATACGGATACGCCTTTGCCTTCACAACCCCCGATTCCCTGGCTTTCAACATCCGGTGTGATCGGTTGCTCCTGGCATCATCCTCAGACCGTGTCCGGATCTGATCTAGGAGTTCGGATTGATGCAAATGGAGACGGAGACTATCTGGACGGCGGAGCCGAAGACTGGACTGCACTACCCGATCAAACAGACGAAATCGATCTGCTGGTTCAATCTGCCGTCACCTTCGCGACCAATGGGCTGTACCGTTTCGAATTCCGTAGTCACAGCGGTGCAGGAGCTTGGGGATACTCCGGCACCGGTGGTGTTGAAGGCATTGCAGATGACTGGTACGTGATCGTCAATGCTGATCTGGATCCTCCTGTGTTCAGCGACTACTTGCCGATTGGTCAACCCAATCCGTCCTGGACAGCTTCCCATTCGTTCAACCTTGGCGTTACCATTGTGGACTCAGGCTCCAGCGTGGATGCTACCACACTGGATTGGCGGATCGACTGGAATCACAACGGGATCTTTGATGGGCCTTTGGAAGACTGGGCAACCCTTTCAGGGTATACGTCGGGTCCGCAGATCATTGTGCTGGAAACCTTGCAACTGACTGAAGATGGTCAGTACCGTGTGCAGTTCCGCGCAACCGATGCGGCAGGTAACACAGCCAGCAGTGACATGGTGTTGGTACGATCTGACACAACTCCACCCACCATATCCAATCTGTTCACCTCCGGAGCAAGCAACAACGCCGTCGAGCTGATCTTCTCCCTTGCAACTGACCTGAGCTTCCATGCCTATGAAGTGCATGTGTCAACGGATGCTCAAGTCACCCTTGATGATCCAATCTGGGGGCCACAACAGGATTCTGACCTGAACACCAGAACAACCACCGTGACCACTGTCGCTGGTTTGCAACCCGGTACCGGGTATTGGTTCAAGCTCTGGGCCAGGGATCAAGCGGGCAATGTCAACGTCGGATCCAATGTGGTGCAGAAGGTCACAGGCGGCACACCGCTTGCCGCTGTGCAGGATCTGCATGCTGCTGTCGATTCAAGTGGCATCCGCTTGACCTGGACTCCCCCCACTACCGATGTGAATGGAGATGTACCGGTAGCCATCGAGCGCTATGAAGTCCATGCTTCTGATTTCCCTTGGTTCACTCCCAATGCGGAAACCCGGATTGCAACCACGACAGACCCACAATACGTGATCTCCCAACAGCGAACTCAATCCATCATGGCCTTCTACCGGGTCGTTGCCATTGGCAGTGGATTGGGTGCGCCTTTGACGGGCATGCGACTGGTTCCTTCGGGTTCATTCACCATGGGTCCCGATGCCAATGGACATGGAAGTGCCCACCCGGTGACCCTGACCCATGACTTCTGGATGGACGTCACCGAAGTCACCAACCAAGACTACCTGAATGTGTTGCAGTGGGCCTATGACCAGGGCCATGTAACGGCCTCAGCCACGACGGTACAGGCTTATGGCCTGGAACTGGTCAATCTGGATGATCCGGACTGCGAGCTGGCCTTCGATACTGAAACCGGTGTGTTCACGCTGCTGGCCCGAGACCACACAACCGAATACGGGGGCCCTGGTTCAGCCTATCCCAATGGCTATGACCCCGGTAGACACCCCGTCAAGGAAGTCACATGGTATGGAGCCGCCTGTTATTGCGATTGGCGAAGTCTGCACGAAGGTCTGGTGCCGTTCTATCAAGGCAACTGGAGTACGGATTCAAGCCACAATCCCTACGCATCCGAAGGGTACAGACTGCCCACCGAAGCCGAATGGGAGTACACGGCCCGCTACAACGATGATCGCCTGTATCCCTGGGGCAACACTGAACCATTGGGATGCGAGTATGCCAACCTGAATTGTGTGGGGTGGTCGAAGACCGTCGGTCTCTATCCCTTGAGCGACAATGCATTGGGTATCAAAGACCTGATCGGAAACATCCTGGAATACACCAATGACTTCTATGGCGCTGAGTACAATCTGCTGGAAACGACTGATCCAATCGGAGTCGCTTCAGGAACACGACGGGCATGCCGTGGAAGTGACTTCGGTAATGCTCCGTTGGTGTACGCACAATCCACGACGCGTCAGGGATACACGATCGGGACAAGTCGTGCGTGGATAGGGTTTAGAGTGGTAAGGACTCGAGCAATTGTAGTTGATTCCTTGAGCATTGGGCTAGTAGGACACTACCCACTTGACGCCAATGGGATGGATTTGAGTTCCAATCTGAACCACGGCATTGTACATGGAGCTGTTGGGGCAGTGGATCGTCATGGTATCGCTGATAATGCGATGAGCTTTAACGGTGAATCAGATTACATCGACTGTGGAAGTTCGATGGACTTTGACTTCCAAGGAGCATTTTCAATCTGCGCCTGGTCACAAACAAATCATCTTCATTCAAATGCTGGGTTGGTTGGACGTTGGAATGGTGAATCAGGTGGTGTAAACCAATATGTACTTCAAGCAAACTCAACGGGAATCCATGCTCATATATTCACAACGTCTCAATTCACGCTCTCGGGAGAACCGTCGTACTTTGACGACTTGTGGCATTTCTACGTGGTGACTTGGGATGGGCAAGAATTGAGACTTTACTGTGATGCTGAACTCTCAGACGCTGTGACTACGAACAGCACTATGCAATCATCTGCTCAGGAGCTCACCATAGGCCGCTATGCAGAAGGCGTATCCGGACCACAGAACTACTTCCAAGGAAAGATCGATGAAATAAGACTGTATAGCCGTGCACTTCGACACGCCGAAGTTCTAATGCTATTCTCTGAATGAGCAGACTAAGAAAACCAGTTATCCTTTTGGTGGATGACGAATGCCGTAGCATTCGACTACGCCCTGTTGTATCATCGCGGACAACCAGCGATAGCTTTCCGAATGACCAGTACACTGGAAAACGGGAACGTGCAGAGCATTGGAGTCAGATATGAAAATCTATGTGGCCATCACAATTGCATTGGTAGTCAATACTAGCAAGGCAGAGTATTGGATTGATTTCGATCCAATCCTGTTCTCCGGCAGCGCGGCACCCGCGCACGTCTATGCGGACATCGGCTTTGCCCCTGGCAACAGCTATGAAGCCGATTTTAGCGGCCCGTCCGGCTTCCCCCTTATGTACCACGCGGTCTGGACGCGGGACGCCGAGATCCTCAGCCCCACCCCGATCAACTCGTTCACCATTGATTATGGGTGCGGCACCGAAACCGTGACGATTCCCCCATTCTCGGTCTTCTACATTCCGGGACCGGCCAATCCTCCTTGGGAACCGACCACATTCTCATCGATGTTTTGTGATGGAATAACCCCTCCTGAGCTCTATACATACCAAGAACACTTTAATGCAGGCGGGCAGCTCTCTCTTGGATGGACTGTCCAGTCCCAATCCGCCACACTGACAACACCATGGGCCCCTATCTTGGAATCCGGAAATGATTGGGCCGTCCAAACATCGCAGACCGCCTTCAGTGTCCCACAAGTGGAATGGTTGATCAGCCCTGTATTCAACATAACGGGATACCAAGACATCGAACTGGGCTACACCCACAACTACACGCATGCCAGTTCTACAGCCACTGTCAAGTACTCCACCAACGGTGGCGTAGCTTGGCAGGATCTGATGTCCTATGAGGCAACGATCAGTGGAAACGTCGTAACTGACATTTCATCTTGGGCAGACGGTGCCACCAATGTTCGATTTGCTTTTGTGTTCACGGGGCAATTCGTCGTTGGTGGGGCTTCTTGGCGCATAGATGACTTCTTTCTCAATGGCGTGCTTACCCCACCGATTGCAAATGCTCCTGTACCTTCACAGCCACCTGCTATCTGGAATGGACTTGTCGGAACGGTGGGCTGCACTTGGACACACCCGCTTGGGGTTTCCGGCTCAGACCTTGAAATTCGCATCGATTCCAATGGGGACGGGGACTATTCGGATGGAGGTTCTGAAGACTGGACTGCCTTACCTGGTACAATTGATGCAGGGACGCTGGAAGTTGCAGCACAAGTAGCCTATGCAAATGACGGCTTGCACCAAGCATTCGAATTGCGAGCCCGAAGTGGGACTAGTCTATGGGGATACAGTGGCACAAGCGGAACTGAAGGCATTTCAGATGACTGGTATGTCAGCATTGTCGAACCAGATTCCATTCCCCCCACTTCATCTACTCTGTTGACAGGCGGAA
Organism: Candidatus Delongbacteria bacterium; assembly: GCA_020634015.1. NCBI lineage: Bacteria > Candidatus Delongiibacteriota > Candidatus Delongbacteria bacterium. The sequence goes on from JACKCN010000007.1 coordinate 6,711, forward strand.
GTAGTGCAAACAGTGTGACGTTGTTGTTTTTGCCAACGGTTGAAGACCACTTCGCCCGGTACGAGTTCAGATGTTCGACTGATTCCCTGGTCGATGAATCCGATCTGCTGTGGACCGATAGCGACGATCCTACACTTGCCCAGATCGGCACTTACACGACAACGGTTACTGGTTTGGCATCCGGAACTGCATGGTACTTCCGTATGTGGGCTGTAGATCAAGCTGCTAACAGAAGCCCGGCATCCAACCGTGTTCGGAAGGTGACAGAAGGTTCGCAGGTATTTCCAGTGACTGATCTGCATGCAGCCGTTCAAGGTAACGGGATTCAACTGACTTGGACCGCACCTACCACAGATATCTACGGGCAATCCCCTGTGGCCATAGAACATTTTGAAGTGCACTCATCCGTGGATCCCTTCTTCACACCGAATGCAGGAACAAGGATTGGAACGACTTCCGGGACATCGTACTTCGTGAGCACTCCTGGTGGCGATGTTCGGTCGTGCTTCAAGGTTGTTGTTGTTGGGGCGGGGCATGGAAATCCGTTTCCTGTTCCAATGATTCTTGTACCTGCTGGCACATTCATGATGGGAGCAGACAATGGAGAAAATGCAGTACTACACGAAGTAACCCTTACAAAGTCATTTTGGCTTGGGAGATACGAAGTGACTAACCAACAGTACGTCGAGTACTTGAATTGGGCAATCAGCCATAATCGTATTCACGTTAGTGAAAGTACAATCACGGGAATTAATGTCTACTCCAATGTGACAGAACAAATACTGACAACAATTCGAAATGGATCTGGTCAGTGGTCAGAGATTAGATACATCGATAGTGAAAACCGTTTTACAGTAGAACCTAGTTCTTGGATTGCTGGTGATACAGGACCTGGGTATGCATATCCGTTAGGCTATGACCCATCCTCCTTGCCTGTTACGGCAGTGAGCTGGCACGGTGCGGCACTGTACTGCAATTGGCTGAGTAATCAGGAAAGTTTAGAAGAGTATTACGGAACTGGCAGTGGTGTGGGCATCCCAAGCAGTACCGGATCAGGAAATCCCTACAACGCCACTGGATATAGGCTGCCCACATCCGCAGAATGGGAAAGAGCGGCCCGGTACAACGACAGTAGAGAATACCCATGGGGAGACTCAGAACCTAACTGCGATCTCGCAAACTCGCGCCACGGCGGTGTTTGTTTAGGATGGACTTCTGAGGCATCTGCATACACTGAAGGGGAATCACAACTTGGCTTCAATTGTCTGGCGGGAAATGTAAATGAATGGTGCAATGATCGCGTGTATCTTTACTCCCCAAATCCTGTTACGGACCCAATTGGTAGTACTTATGCTGGAAACTCTCAAAGAGTTACTCGGGGGGGGCACTATTCTTCACCTGCATCAGAGTTACAGAACTATATGGGCCTCGATAGAGCCGATCCAGGCGTTGTAGAATGGGTCTACGGATTTCGAGTTTGCAGAGTATACGCAGTTAATTGAAGCCACAACATTGCAAACACAAAGGGATCAAGTAAGGGGCTCCCAGTTTCCCAGGAGCCCCACAGTTCACACTCTCGTCTTCCGAAACAGCAAACGAATCAAGTTGATCAGCTCGCGCAAGGCATTGGCAATGTCTTCGTTCGACCGACTCATGACTTGCCCTCCCCCGTTGCGTCACCTGGATCCGAGTAGTCATCCTTGACCACCGTGCCCAGCACATCATCGAAGACAGACCGGGCTTCCTTGACTTGTTCCAGCTCGAACTTGGTGATCAGCCGTTCCGCTGTCATTACGACTTCTGCGTAGCGATAAGGCGGACGCTGGATGTCCTTCAGCTCAAACCGTGTATTGACAGCCACGTAAGGCACTTTGCTTCGTGCCAGACGCTGCACATAACGGTTCCACTGCTTGATACTCGTCGGTGACAAGGGAAAGACCCACAGGGCTAGTTCACCCTTTTCCGTAGGGGCGAGCACCAATAACCGCACCTTGGGCTTGCAATGGCTACCAAAGCCGCTCAGGGAGCACGAGGCACACGATCCTGCTTGGGGGTTATCCACAGTAGGGTGACCATCCACCGCAGCACACAAGGGCGCTGTAGCCCCTTCTTCGAAGATGGCGCGGATGTGTTGGTGTGCAATCACAATTCCAGACAGCTTGTTGCCTTTCAGTGGTTCCTGCACATCGTTCTCGTCTTCCAGACGGGGTCCGAGATCCAGAAACAGCTTGTGTTTGCCGGAAGGTGAATGTTCGACGCGTACACGGGGCAAGGACATGCGAACACCTTCGGTCATCCGATCCAGTTCTGCTTGCAGGTCCAGTTCCAGGGATGGCAACTGTTCCAGGGTGATGATGGGGTTCATGCGATGTTCTCCAGTTGGATCAACAGATCATCCAGTTTGCCCGTTGGCAATGCTGCATCCCGTGTAGCACCTCTGCAGGCATCGGCATAGGCACAGCAGCCGCACTTCATCGGATCGGGGCTTCTGGGATGCAGACCAAGCTTGATCATCCGTGCTACGGCACTGACATCTTGTTTCAATGCCCGCAGTTGTTCTGCTGATCGTGTGGTACTGATGCGGGGATCGCCACGTTCTTCACCAGCCAGCTTGCCACCAGTAGCACGCTTGTAAGGGATGTGGTGCCGCAGGAAGTACAGGGTCTGCTTGTCTGGCATCACATTGGGGCGTATCAGCTGACCTTTGACCAAGAATGTGCCGTGCTTCAGTGCATAGGCATACAGGCCCAACTGGTAGTCCAGATCCACATAGGCTTGTGGTGGAGCTGCCTTGCTGGTCTTGAAATCCACCAGTTCCAGACTGCCATCCGGATGTTGACGCAGTTGGTCCAAGGTGCCGTTGAATGTCTGTCTCCCGACCTTGACAGCAAAGGATGCTTCGGCCAACAGGATCTTCGCATTACGGTTGTAGTCCTTGTTGCGATACCCTTCCAGAATGGCGACACCGTCCGCACGGTAGGTCTCGCGTTCAGCCAATTCGTCCTTCCACCAGATCGGCAGTGTCGGACTGTCGTTTTGTCGTGCTGTCGCCCAATGCCCGTTCAGGTCTTCGATGCGTTCCTGAGGTTGATGGGAGTCCGTGGACACTTCCCTCTCGAAGGCTTCGAGGAAGGCCGGTTCAAGATCCATGTTCCATTCTCCAGCATGCATTCGGGCTATCAGACTATGAATGGTAGTACCGAAGACGGCAGCTGGATGTCGGAAGGCCTGGCTGGTTGGATCTGTGGTTCGCAGGTGGTGTTGGTAGGAACAACGGAGCACCGAATAAATTGTGCTCTGTCTGAGCGGCTCATCCATGACGCCCTCCCGGTAAGGCGCACTTGTCCAGGAAGTAGGATGTGACCCGTCTGTTGATGCCTTCGGATGCGAAGGTGTTCATCTTGGTCAGCACATCCGTGTAGGCGTTGTAAACCTGCCACAGGCTTGTGCCTTCAAGTCCCTGAAAGATGTCAGCGATCAGGGGTCTGGATACTTCCAGGTCACGGAAAGTCTGCTGGATACCCGCGATGTTCAGACGCTTCTGTGTCATCTGCTGGAACTGGGGTGCCAAGCGGTGTACACTGCCTGCCAAGATCTTCAGACGGCTGACGGCTTCTTCCACTTCCACATCGAAGTCTTCACCGTGCGCTGCGTTGTGCTTGAAGCGGAAGCCCCCGAGCAGCTGGTCCATCAACATGCCGTTGGAACACACTAGGCGCTGCAGGTTGAAAGCAACACCGAAGCGTGCTGAACCGTCGTAGCTGTTCCAGGCATCCAGTGTCAGCGCAACGATGTCACCAGGTGCTACATCGAATGTGGCTTGCTGAAGGACCCAGCGTTGACTGAACCGTTTGCCGTCGAAGATGACGCGGCCTTCAGTGGCCTCCAGCTCGGCCTCGTGCAGGACCCGCTGGGCTGATTCGACTACACGCTGGTTCTCCACCAGGTTGTAGTCTTCGCTGACAATGCCCACTTCCTCGTGCAGGCCCTGCGGATCCAATACTATCGCGTAGCGACTGGACTGCATCCCTGACGGTGTGAACAAAGGAACCCGTTCGATGGGCGCGAACGGGTCCTTGACAGACAGTGATTTCTTCATCGATCCTCCGGTTTCTGGGTAGGTGTTTGTCACACATTCTTATGCCAGAAAAGGGGGATGGAAAACACGGATTGACAGTTACAGCCTGTCCACGGCCCATTTCAGATGATCTGGGGCCAGGTGGGCATATCGCATCGTCATTTCAAGGGTCGTATGGCCCAGCAGTTTGCTGACGGTTTCGATGCCAACTCCCTTCATTACCAGATGGGAAGCGAAGGTATGACGCCATTTGTGGACATCACCTTCCAGTCCAATCTGTCCAAGCACCTTCTTCAGCGCCTGGTAGATCTTGTCTTCATCCAGCTTGTTGCCTTTGACGCTTGAAAACAGGAATGGGTGATTGTCGCTTGCTGGTTGCCGTTTTGCGATTTCGACAGCCACCGGGTTCAGTGGAATGACTCGCGACTTGCCGGTCTTGGTGGTCCATCCATCATGTGAACTGATGTCGATGCTGGGTGGTGACGCATTCAGATTGACATCCTGGTGGCGTAGGTGAATCAGTTCTGACTTACGCAAACCAGTCAGATACAGGAACTGAAAGATATCTCGCCAACAATCGGGAGTGTGATCCAGAATGGTTTGCACTTGTTCGAAAGTCCAGTAAGGGGGTCTTTCCCCTTTGGATTCTGGGTAGGACTTCAATTTTGAAGCTGGGCTGCTTTGGATGATGTCGTCATCCACGGCCATGTTGAACAGGGATCGCAGATACTGGATATGACCATTCAACGTCTTGTTGGCTTTCCCCGACTTCAACAGGTCTTCAATGTGGGATTCCAATTGACCTCGGGTCACCTGGTCAATCCGTGTTACAGGTCGAAAGTGCTTTTCGAAGAAGGTCAGGAAGTGATTGGCGTAGATGCGGTACCGGCGTTGGCTGGATTCAGCCGTACGTCTGAATTTGACCTGAATGAATCTATCTGTCCATTCTGCCAAGGTGGGCACCACAACAGGTGTTGCCTGGGCAACTGGCCCGTCCTGATTGTCTAGGAAGATCTGCCTGGCAACCTTCTCGGCAACATCTTTCCGTGGCCCCACCACTTTCTTGATTCGCTTGCCATTGATCGTGTAGTGGACTTGGTACACAGTTTCCCCGCTGGGGTTCTTGCGGGGCACTAGTCTCGGCATTCTTGTAAGCGCCATAGGGGCCTCCGGAATCGTGTACCAAATGGGGTATCACGTCGGGAAGCTTGGCACAGATTTGGAACATTTCCAAAAAGCAAAAGCGGAACGCCTTGTTTTTCAGGACGTTCCGCTTGTGATACGGAGAGGGAGGGATTCGAACCCTCGGATGGTTTTTGACCATCACGCACTTAGCAGGCGCGCGCATTCAGCCACTCTGCCACCTCTCCAGGGATGATGTTCCGCCGTTTGGACGTCAACGGAGGAAGGGGGACTCGAACCCCCAAGGGCGCAAGCCCGGCGGTTTTCAAGACCGCTGCCTTACCAGTTAGACTATTCCTCCAGGCAGGCGCAGAATATAGCCTTCGATTCAGACAAAGCAAAGGCGACCACCCCCGAGAATCGCGCTGATCCCACTTCGCGCTCCGGAATCGGCGCCCTTGCATGAGCAGCCGGTCTCAACCATGTTGATCGGCCCTGCGAGAACGCCGTTGCATGCTGGAGACCACGGGAGAGTCGGCCTTGAATGTCTTGATCTGGACCGGACTCCTGTTGGGCCTGCCGGGCAAGCTGCTGTTGGTGGGCGAACTGCTGGCCCTGGTTCGGGCGCAGTCCGCCTTGCGCAGGGCGCGCCATGGCGGAGTGGACGGCTTTCCCGGGCCGGTGACGGTGCTGGTGGCCTTCCGCGACGAGGAGGCCGTGCTGCCCGAACTGTTCAAGGCATTGCGCGAGCAGAACCCCGTCCCGGGAGGCTTCCGGCTGGTGCTGGTGGACGATGGCTCCACGGACGCCGGGCCCACCAGAGTCCGGATGGAATTGCCGGCCTTCCCCGGCAGCCTGCTGCTGCGCAATCCGGGTCGCGGCAAGACGGCCGCGCTGGCCCATGGGCTGGAATCGATCCCCGAGGGCATCGTCGTCTACACCGACGCGGACTGCCGCCCCGAACCGGGCTGGATCGCGGGACATCTGGCTGAGCATTCCCGCGGAGCGCGGGTCGTGCTGGGCCATGTGGTGATTCCCGAACCCCGGATCGCCGCGCTGGAAAGCCTGCTGGCGTCGGCTCAAGTGCAGTCTGGATGCCTTGTGGGCCGACCGCCTTTCGCGCGTGGGGGCAACTGGTCCCTGCATGCGGCCGACCTGCGCACGGTGGGCGGATACGCGGGGCTTGAAGGCCTGGGGTCCGGCGATGACATCTATCTTCTGCAGAAACTGGTATCACAGGGCCTTCCCTGCCGCTTCCTCGCCGCCGCGGGAACCCGCGTGCATACGCGGGCACCTTTTCGTTCCGGACAGCGTACACAGCAGCGCCGGAGACGTTACGGCAAGTTGCCCGGACTGAAGGGCTGGCAACGCTGGCGGCATCTGCTGCTGGGCAGCGCCTTCCTCAGTCTGTTGCTGGAAGGACTGGCCGGCCTGGCCGGTCACGCCAGCTGGGCGGGTCCCGAACTGCTGGCGTTCTGGGCCCTGGCCTGGTGGGCTCTCGATCGCAGTGCCCGAGGACTGGGCGAACGGCGCCTGCGCCCCGACCTGCCCTGGCTGCTGCCGCTGTGGCCGATTCTGCTGTTGTATTACAGCCTGCTGGGCACTCTGGGCGGGTACCGCTGGAAGGCGGATCCCGGCCCTGGCCCGCGGCTTCAAGAGGACTCCTGATGCACGAAAATCTGCTGTTCATCAAGCATACCCTGCGGCTCTCGCGGATCTGGAACGCGTTCACGCTCTACCTCTCATATGGTCTTTCGCTCGTGTTGCGGCGTCCGATCGTCTGGGGTCTGCCCACGGTGCTGATGATCGAACCGACCAATCTCTGCAACCTCAAATGCCCGCTCTGCCCCACGGGAGCCGGTACTCTGCGGCGGCACGGGTCCTTCATGGACTTCGAACTGTACTCCAAGGTGATCGACGAGGTCTGGAGCCGCACCTTCATGATTCTGCTCTGGAACCAGGGCGAGAGTTTCATGAACAAGGACTTCCTGCGCATGGTGCGCTACGCGGCCGATCGTGGGCTCTGGACCTATGGCTCCACCAACGGCCATTACCTGGAAGACCCGGAAGCGGTGGTTCGCAGTGGACTGGGCACCCTGCTGGTCAGCGTGGACGGAGCCAGCGCCACCACCTACGAGGCTTACCGCCGCAGCGGCAATTTCGAGCAGGTGATCGGCGGATTGAAGGGGCTGGTACAGGCCAAGCGCCGGCTGAAGAGTGCCACGCCCGTGATCCATCTGCAGTTCATCATCATGCGTCACAACGAGCATGAGATTCCGGCGATCACCCGCCTGGCCCAGGAATGCGGCGTGGACCGGCTGACCCTCAAGACCGTGCAGATCTACGACGACGCCGACATTCCCATCTGGCTGCCCGACAACCTGGCCCAGAGCCGCTATCAGGTCATCGAGAGCGACGGCGAGCAGCACTTCGCGCTCAAGGGCGGCTACAAGAATCGCTGCCAGAAGCTCTGGAACCAGCCCGTGGTCAACGCCGGGGGCGAGATCGCCGTGTGCTGTTTCGACAAGGACGTGGACTTCCCCATGGGCAACATGAAGCAGCAGGGATTCCGCGAGGTCTGGCGCAGCTCGCGCTACCAGCAGTTCCGCGCCGGATTGATGGAAAACCGCAGCCGGCTCGAGATGTGTCGCAACTGCGGCGAGGGTGTCAAGCTGTTCCACGAACAGAAGGACATTCACGTGGATCTGTCGCGCACGGTCGACGAGAGCACGGTGGCGCGGCCCGACGAGAAGGAACTGGCCGAGCGCATCAAGCGCAACATCGACAGCACCCTGGAACGCATCACCCCCAGCGATCCGGCACGCACCCAGGAGCAGGAAGCCCGGTTGAAGGCCGCACAGCAAGCCCGTCCGCGCACCGCGGGCAGTCGCGAACAGCGCCGTTCGGAGCGGACCGGCGTGGCCGGCCTGTCCCTGGGTCACGGTCCTCTGCCCATCGAGGAACTGGAAGCACTGAAACGCCGCGAACGGGATGCCCGGCGGGAGCCCTGAGTGAGCAGGACCTGGAGCTGGTTGCTGCGGTTGGGCGTCACGGCCCTGGCTCTGGTTCTGGTCTTTCGCCAGGTCCAGCTGGATCAGGTGCTGGCCCAGCTCCGCATCCTGCCCGCATCGATCCTCGGGCTCTGCCTGCTGCTGCTGGTGCCCAACATCGGCTTCCAGTACCTCAAGTGGCGCACACTGCTGCGCAGCCTGCCCTCTCCTCCACCGGCGCGCGAAATCCTGCGGTCCACCTTGCTGGGCATGCTGGGCGGACTGCTGACGCCGGGTCGTGTGGGTGAGCACGCGCGCGTGCTGGTCTTCAGGGGCGTATCACGCTCGCGTCTGGCGGGGCTGTCCCTGCTGGATCGTCTGGTCTCATCCCTGGTCACCGTCGGAGCGGGCGCGCTCTGCCTCTGGCTGATGCCCCGCACGGCCTTTCCCGCACTCTTCTCCACCGGAGTGATGATCTATGGCGGAGCGTCCCTGCTGGGCCACCTGGCTGTTCTGGCTCTGCTGCTGCAGCCCAGTCGGGTGCTGGCCTGGCTCGAACGCTGGAACTGGCTGAACCGCCAGCCCCGCTGGCATCAGGTACGCGAAGGCCTTGGCGCTCTGGATGGCTCACGCCGCCTGGCGCTGCTGGGCTGGGCAGTCGCCTTCTGGCTGTGTTTCATCCTGCAGTTCAGCCTGCTGGTCGGAGGCCTGGGTTTCAGCCACCCCCTGGTGCCCGCGGCCGCCGGCAGCACCTTCTTTCTCAGCGCGCTGTTTCCCTTCAGCCTCGGCGACCTGGGCCTGCGTGAACTGTTCTCCGGCGCCCTGTACGCCTCGCTGGGCGCGGACCCCGTGATCGCGATCAGCGCCTCGCTCGTGCTCTTCAGCATCAATGCGTTGCTGCCGGCGTTGCTGGCATTGCCCTTGCTGGCAGGCGGCGGGAGGCGCTCATGAGCGCCTGGCTCTGGCTGATTCTGCCCGCGCTCTACGCCCTTGCGGTGTGGCGCCTGGGTGTGGCCCTGGCCCGACTCGCTCGCATGAAAGGCCCCACGAGTGAAGCGGGGCTGAGCCTGAGCGTGATCATCGCCTGCCGCAACGAAGAGGAATTGGTGGGTGACACACTGGCGGCCCTGCGGTCGCAGACCCTGGAACATGAGAAGCTGCAACTGATCGCCATTGACGATGGCTCCAGCGATTCCACCAGCCGAGTCCTGCAGGATGCGGCCACGCTGCCCGGCCCGAAGCTGCAGGTTCTGGCCACGGACCCGGAGCAGCGCGGCAAGAAGGCGGCGATCCTGAAAGGCCTGGAGCAGGCAAGGGGATCGATCATCGCGATTCTTGACGCCGACACCGTGGTTTCCCCACAGTGGGCAGAGAGCCTGCTCTCGGCCTTCAGCGAGCGCACAGGCCTGGTGGCGGGTGCGGCCGTGTTCCACGCCGAGCCCCGGGACCCGACATACTCTGAGAATTCGACACTGTTCCAGCGCGTTCTGCGCCTGGAGTACATGGGTCTGTTGGGAGCCGGTCTGGCGGGCTTCGCCATGGACCGCCCCTTCTTCGCCAGCGGAGCCAACATCGCCTGGCGCCGGCAGGCCTTCGAGGATGCGGGCGGATTCGAGGGCATCGCCCACATCGCCAGTGGCGACGATACCCTGTTGATCCAGCGCATGGCGCGTCGCACACAGTGGAAACTGAGGCCCTGGCTGGCCGCCGAGGCCCGGGTGCGCACGCGGGCACCTCAGAATCTTGCCCAGTTCCTGCGCCAACGGGCTCGCTGGACCAGCACGGGCGGCGACTATCCCGACCCGATCGCGATTCTGGCGGCGCTTGCGGCCTATGCCCTCTTTCTGGAACTGCCGCTGGTGCTGATTCTGGCGGTTCTCGGACAGCTGCCGGCCTGGGTGGCGATCGGTGTCTGGCTGCTGAAACTGCTGCCCGACGCCTGGTTCACCTGCCGTGCGGCCCGCGCGCTGGGCGGGAGCACGCTGCTGCACCTGTTCCCGCTGGCCTGGCTGGGCCAACTGTGCTACGGACTCTGGGTTCCCTGGCAGGCGCGTCTGGCCTTGTTGCGCTGGAGGACGCCATGACCGGCTGGTGGTACCGGGACAGCTGGCCCTGGCCACTCTGGCAGGGTGGCGTGCATCGACTGCCTCCTGCGTGTGGCAACAGTCTGCTGCTCACGTTCGACGACGGACCGTCGGAGAACAGTCTGCGGGTGTCGTCCCTGCTGGCCGAGCGCGCCCTGAAGGCCGTGTTCTTCCTGCAGGGCGAACGGGCCGCCGAGCATCCGGAGAGGGTGCGTGAGCTGATTGCCGCCGGTCACCGGATCGGCAGCCATGGCCTGCGCCACGTGCGCCATGGACGACTGTCGCCCGCGCGTGTCACACTGGAACTGACCCAGGCGCGCCAGCTGCTGGAACACCTGAGCGGGCAGTCCGTGCCCTGGTTCCGGCCGCCCTATGGGTCATGGGCGCCCTGGCTGCACGGCGCGCTGGCCGGAGCGGGGCAGCGCGCGATCTTCTGGAACCTCAACCCCAAGGACCATGCCGTCACGGCGGCGGCTCCACTCATCGACCGGGTGCTGCAACATGCCCGCCCGGCGGACATCCTGCTGCTGCACTGCACGGGACGAGGAGCGGCGCACACACTGGCGGCGCTGCCCGGGTTGCTGGATGGCTTGGAATCGAGAGGAATCGCGCTGGCCGACCCCTTCACCACGGAGCTATGAGAGCATGACCTGACGGTGGATTTCGCGCAGTGGAAGCGCGGAGAGCAAGGTTGGCAGTGCATTGGGTGACATGCCGAAGCGCGCCAGCAAGGTGGTCAGTTCCATCTCCTGCGCCATCCAGGGTTGCTGGCCTTCCCAGAGAATGCGCGAGAGCCAGTCGGACAGGCAGACCAGCGTGCAGAGGTCCCCATGCTCGGTGGCTTTGCGCGGCTCATGGTGCCAACGCACGGCCTGCACCAGAGGCTCGGCCAGTTCCCATTCCAGCGCCAGTTTCTCCCCGGCTTCGGGATGGGTGATGCCGATGACCTTGGCTTCGGCAGCCAGCAGACTCTGTTCGTCACGCAGCACACGATAGAATTCAGGTGCCACCCGGCAGACATGATGGTCGAGCACCACCTTGCCGATGTCGTGAAGCAGGCCGGCCGTATACGCGATGCGCGAGAGTTCCGGCGCCAGCAGATGGGCCAGTTCCGTGGTGATCGCCGCGCAGGCCAGCGCACCGTGGAACAGGCCGCCCCGGCTCTGGGCATAGCCCGTGTCCTGGTCGACGAAGTACCCGCTGAGCGTGGCCGCCAGAATCAGACGAATCAGTTTCTTCTCGCCCATGCGCACCAGCGCGGCATCCAGATTGCTGACTTCGTGTCCGCCCACCACTCCGGCCGCATTGCACCAGCCCAGCACGCGCGCCGTGATGACCTGATCCTTGTGGACACAGGCCGCCAGTTCCTTCATGCTGTAGGAGTCGTTGGCCAGGATGGCCAGGGTTTCCAGGGCGATCTGGGGAATCGGCTTGATCTGCTGCAGCGCATCCTGCAGGCAAAAAGCGGAATCGGCCGCCCGGGGGTCAACCAGCTCCGCCTCGGGTTCGGTGTGGATCAGGCTTGAACGGAAGTCCAGACTCTCCATGTCCAGCTCGAGCCGATAACCGCGGTTGCCGCCGGTTTCCCAGCTCAATGGAGGCAACTGACGCTGGCGCAGGAGTTCGAGGAGCCGGGAGGACAACAGGGTACCGGGCTCTTCCGACAGGCTCAGGCTGACCCCGCCCAGCTCGGCCCCGCCCGTGATCAGTCCTTCCAGATGCTCGGATCGCGCCCCGTTGCTTTCAAGTTCGTCCAGGAATCGATCCAGCATGCCTTCGCAGGATTCCGTGGACTCGAGCGCCTTGCCCAGCAGATGCAGCATGCCTCCCACACCGGCACCGCGGTCGATGAGCGCGATGCCCAGGCCGCAGCCCAGCACGGCCCGAAGCTGGCCATCCTGCCGCTGGAACACCCGGAAGTCGTCCGGTCCGAGCAGTTCCAGTGCAAAAGTTTCCTGAAGCTGGGTACTCATGGTCCCTGTTTTCTTCTGGTGTTGCAGCCCAGCATGGTGGAGGGCTCCGGCGGCGTATCGGCAGCCATGCGGGCCAGCTGAAGGGGGCCTGGCGGATTCCGGATTCTGGCCGCGATGCTCTATTTTCAGCGTCTGTCGATCGCGCCTCCAGCGGGCGTGGCAAACCCAGAGGCAACCTGACCATGAAGACTCATCGCATCACTTCCGAAGTGGGCCGCCTGCAGACCGTACTGATCCACCAACCGGGATTCGAACACCGCAAGACAGTGCCCTGGAACAAGGACGCGATGCTCTTTGACGACATCCTCGACCTGGATGCCGCCCGGCGCGAGCACCGGGGATTTGCCGACGAGCTCTCGGTCAGCGGTGTCAACGTGGTCTATCTGCTGGACCTGTTGAAGGAAGTCTGCGAGGACCGCACCCTGCGCGAAAAGGTGTACCTGAACTTCCTTGGCGAGGAACTGATGGCCCGCGTGGACCTCAAGCGCCTCGAGCCCTGGCATCTGATCCATGGCTGGCCCAACCGTTACCTGATCACTCCCGAAACTCCCGTGCCTCCACTGCCCAATCTGTACTTCACGCGCGACCCGGCCTTCGTGATCCATGACTGCCTGATCATCGCGCACCTTTTCTGGCCCGCACGCAAGCAGGAAGGCCGGCTGCTGCAGTCGGTGTTCTCGCTGCACCCCGACTGGTCACACCTCAAGGTCTACAGCGGACTGATCGAGGATCCTGAGGCGCGCGTCGAGGGCGGTGACGTGCTGGTGGCCGACGAGCACACCGTGATGGTGGGCGTGGGCGAGCGCACCAACGAGGCGGGTGTGGAACACCTGGCGCGGTTCCTGTTCGAGAATACTCCGGTCGAGCGCGTGCTGAAGGTCTTTCTGCCGGCCAAGCGCGAGTTCATGCACCTGGACACGGTGCTGACCTTCGTGGACCGCCAGCGCATTCTGACCCTGCCTTACCTCTGGGATCGGCCCGAATACTACGCGGGCGTGGCCGAGAAGGCCAAGGCGATCTGCGAGAAGTATCACCATCGCTATACCGGGCCCTCGCCCGAGGAACTGGCCCAGGGCTCGCGCCTGGAAGTGATGCACAGCGACGGGCGCCGCGAGAGTGTTTCCAATGTGCTCGAAGGACTGGCCAATCTGGAGATCATCAACCCGGACTGGACCGTCTGGGTGGGTGGGCGCCTGAACCTCTATCCTTCGCAGGAGGAGCACATCGTGGCCGCCCTGCGCGAGCAGTGGAATGACGCGGCCAACACCTTCGCGCTGGCCCCCGGACGTGTCGTGTGTTACCAGCGCAACTCGCGCACCCTGCAGGCCCTCGAGGAAGCGCACGTGGATCTGGTGACCTTCCACGGCAGCGAACTGGTGCGTGGTCGGGGTGGCGCCCGCTGCATGACCATGCCGATTTCCCGGGCCTGAGACCCTTACCATCAACCGCAAGCATCACGGTCCGTCGGGGCCGGGAAAGTCCGCGTGGAAACCCGCACCATGCGCCTGGCGCGCAACGAGGACCGTCGTCTGCGCGCCGGCCACCTCTGGATCTACAGCAACGAAGTGGACACGGCCCAGACCCCGCTGAAGCAGTTCGGCCCGGGTGAACAGGCCCGCGTCGAAACCCATTCCGGCCAGCTGCTGGGCATGGCCTTCGTCAATCCTCAATCCCTGATCTGTGGGCGAATGGTCAGCCGAGACGAGTCTCCCCTGGGACCACGTCGGCTCAAGCGTCGCCTGGAACAGGCTCTGGCACTGCGTGAGCGCCTCTTTTCCGAGCCGTGTTATCGCCTGGTGCATGGCGAGAGCGACCTGCTGCCCGGGCTGGTGGTCGACCGTTTCGGGGACCACCTGAGCGTGCAGCTGAACACGGCGGGCATGGACAGGCTGGGCGGCGAGATCGTGGACACGCTGCGCAAGCTGCTGAAACCCGCCTCGATCCTGCTGCGCAACGACAGCGGCATGCGGACCCTGGAAGGTCTGGAACGCACGGTCGAGGATGCCTTCGGTGTGACTCCCGACGAGGTGGAGCTGATCGAGAACGGCCTCCGGATGCGCGTGCCCCTGCGCCAGGGCCAGAAGACCGGCTGGTTCTACGACCAACGCCCCAACCGGGCCTGGCTGCAGGGCCATGCCCGTGATGCACGCGTGCTGGACGTGTTCAGTTATGTGGGGGCCTTCTCGCTGCAGGCCGCGGCACACGGAGCCAGCGAGGTACTGGCCGTGGACTCCTCGGCCCTCGCCCTCGATTTCGTGGCGCGCAATGCGGAGCTGAATGGTGTGGGCGACAGGGTCAGCACGCGTGTCGGTGATGCCTTTGACGTGCTCAAGGAGCTCAAGGACGAGGACCAGCGCTTCGACATCGTGGTCGTGGATCCGCCCGCCTTCATCAAACGCAAGAAGGACTCCGAGGACGGTCTGCGCGCCTATCGCCGGATCTTCGAGCTGGGCATGCGCCTGCTCAGCCCCGATGCCCTGCTGCTGGCCGCATCGTGCTCGATGCACCTCTCCCGCGACCAGATGGTGGACACACTGCGGGCCAGCGGTCGTCATCTGGACCGCCATGTCCAGATCCTGGCGGAAGGCGGCCAGGGGCCCGACCACCCGATTCACCCCGCGATCCCCGAAACCCGCTACCTCAAGGCCATGCTCTGCCGGGTCTATCTGCCCTGACCGTCAGGATTTCCTGACGCATGCTGGCAAGACGCCTGCTGCAAGGCCAGCAACCGCCGCTGGCACAGACGCCTGCTGCAAGGCCAGCAACCTCCGCTGGCACAACGCCTGCTGCAAGGCCAGCATCCTCCGCTGGCACGACGCCTGCTGCAAGGCCAGCAACCTCCGCTGGCATCATGCCTGCTGCAAGGCCAGCATCCGCCGCTGGCACAACGCCTGCTGCAAGGCCAGCATCCTCCGCTGGCACGACGCCTGCTGCAAGGCCAGCAACCGCCGCTGGCAAGACGCCTGCTGCAAGGCCAGCAACCTCCGCTGGCACAACGCCTGCTGCAAGGCCAGCATCCTCCGCTGGCACGACGCCTGCTGCAAGGCCAGCACCCTCCGCTGGCATCACGCCTGCTGCAAGGCCAGCATCCTCCGCTGGCACGACGCCTGCTGCAAGGCCAGCAACCTCCGCTGGCATCACGCCTGCTGCAAGGCCAGCATCCTCCGCTGGCAAGACGCCTGCTGCAAGGCCAGCAACCTCCGCTGGCATTACGCCTGCTGCCACGCCAGCATCCTCCGCTGGCACAACGCCTGCTGCCAGGCCAACATCCTCCGCTGGCGTCACGCATGCTGCCACGCCAGCATCCTCCGCTGGCACGACGCCTGCTGCAAGGCCAGCACCCTCCGCTGGCACAACGCCTGCTGCAAGGCCAGCAACCTCCGCTGGCATCACGCCTGCTGCAAGGCCAACAACCTCCGCTGGCGTCATGCCTGCTGCAAGGCCAGCACCCGCCGCTGGCAGGACGCCTGCTGCTAGGCCAGCATCCTCCGCTGGCATCACGCCTGCTGCAAGGCCAGCATCCTGAAGTGGCCAGAGAGAAAAGGCGCGACCCGTGGGGATCGCGCCCTTGTTCGACTTCAAGCTGGACTAGCGCGCCAGCTTCTCCAGGACGGCGGCCAGGGTGGGCTCGCCGATCTCCTGCAGTTCGTAGCCCACGCGCAGGGCGGGTTTGTCGAAGGAGATCAGGCGGCGCAGGTCGATGGGCGTGCCGATGATCACCAGATCGACCGGAGCGGCCTCGATGGTGTCCTTGAGGTCCTGGACCTGCTTGTCGCTGTAGCCCATGGCCGGCAGGATCGGGCCGGTGCCCGGGTACTTGACGAAGGTGTCATGGATCGTGCCCTTGGCGAAGGGACGCGGGTCCACGATCTCGGCAGCGCCCCAGCGCTTGGCGGCCACCCAGCCAGCACCGTAGGTCATGCCGCCGTGAGTCAGGGTGGGGCCGTCCTCGATCACCAGCACGCGCTTGCCGCGAATGCTCTCGGCATTCTCGACCGTCAGCGGACTGGCGGCTTCGATCACCACGGCCTCGGGATTGAGCTGGCGATTGATCTCGTGACACAGTTCGATCTGCTCGCGGGAGGCGCTGTCGATCTTGTTGACCACGATGGCATCGGCCATGCGCACGTTGGTTTCGCCGGGATAGAACTTCGCGGCGTGATCGGGGCGATGGGGGTCCACCACCGTGATGTGCACATCGGGAGTGTAGAAGGGCGTGTCGTTGTTGCCACCGTCCCAGATGATCACGTCCGCTTCGGCTTCGGCCTTGCGCAGGATCTTCTCATAGTCCACGCCGGCATAGATCACCAGCCCGGCGGCGATGTAGGGCTCGTACTCCTCGCGCTCTTCGATGGTCACCTTGTGAAAGTCCAGGTCCTCATAGCGCGCGAAGCGCTGCACGGCCTGGGCGGCCAGATCGCCATAGGGCATGGGATGGCGCACGGCCACCACCTTCTTGCCCATCGCCTTGAGCATGCGCACCACCTTGCGGCTGGTCTGGCTCTTGCCGCAGCCGGTCCGGCTGGCGCAGATGGCCACGATCGGCTTGGTGGAAGCGATCATGGTGCGGGCCGGGCTCAGCAGCTGGAAGTCGGCTCCGGCCGCGTTGCAGAGGCTGGCCAGATTCATCACGCGCTCGTGGGGCACATCGCTGTAGCTGAAGACGCACAGGTCGGCTTTCAGGTCCTTGATCAGACGGGCCAGCTGGCTCTCGTCCTCAATGGGAATACCGTGCGGGTACCGCGGTCCGGCCAGTTCGGGCGGGTAGCGCCGACCGTCGATGTCGGGAATCTGGGTCGCCGTGAAAGCCACCACCTCCACGTCGGCATTCTGACGGTAACAGACGTTGAAGTTGTGGAAATCCCGTCCCGCGGCGCCGAGAATGATCACTCTGCGTGCCATGCGTTCCTCCATTCATCTGGGTTGCCGAGTTTCTTCACGAGCGGCCCGAGCGTGGCAGACTGCTGACCTCGCCGGCAAACAGCACCCGGAAATCCGGAAGCGGCAGTGTCCCTTTTTTGCTCTTCCATGGACTTGATCATTGTCAGATGGAAAGGTGCCGGAACGCCATGCCCCGATCCGGGGTACGCCAGCAATGAGTCACCCTGGAAAACGTTCAGATCACCTTACCTTGGCCCACGTTTGCGGAAGAAAGCCTGCTCACAATCTCGAGGAGTTCCATGCGCACTGTGTTTTCCATCCTTCTCGCCCTGGTCATGGGCGTTCTGCCACTGGCGGCCCAGACGGCCGGCGGACGCCAAGCCGGCACGGGAGGCGCGGCACCCGGAGTTCTCAGTGGGCGCGTGCTGGACGCCGAAGTGGGCTCCCCGGTGGCCTGGGCCAATGTGGTGGTGCTGAGCACGCGGGACAGCAGCCTGATCGCGGGCACCATCACCGACACGGAAGGACGGTTCCGGCTGGACAACCTGCGCCCCGGCCCGGCACGACTGGAAGTACGTTTCATGGGCTACCACACACTGACGCTGGACAGTCTGCGTCTGCGTCCCGGTTCCCCCGCCCGTGATCTGGGCGAACTGCAGCTGCACCAGGCGGTTCTGGAAGGCGAGGAACTGACCGTGCGCACCGACAGGGCGCCCGTCGAGTACCACATCGACCGCAAGGTCGTGGCCGTGGACCAGCAACTGGCGGCCGCCGGAGGCAGCGCGGTCGAGATCCTGGAAACCGTGCCCTCGGTGGATGTGTCGATCGACGGCACGGTCAGTCTGCGCGGCAGCACTTCCTTCACCGTGCTGGTGGACGGCCGGCCCTCGGTCCTGGATGCCAACGACGCACTGGAACAGATGCCCGCCAGCTCGCTGGAGAGCATCGAGATCATCACCAACCCCAGCGCGCGCTATGACCCCGAAGGTCGCGCCGGCATGATCAACCTGATCACGCGCAAGCAGAAGCAGTCCGGCACAGGCATCCGTCTGAATGCCCGGATCGGCCAGCGCGGCAACGGGGGTGGTGACGTCACCGTGACACGCCGCGGCCAGCACGTGGATCTGGAACTGGCCGTGGACGGCAACCGACGCAACAACCCCGGAGTCAGCGAAGGCTGGGAACGCACCACACTTGCGGGACAGACCGACCTGCTCTCGTCCCGCGGGGACTTCAGCCGCGAGCGATCGGCTCTGGGCCTGCGCACGGGCCTGACCTGGCGTGCCACCGAATCCGACCAGATCCGGCTGGCGCTGCGCACGGGTACCCGCGATGGCGGACGTCGCAGCACCGAACACCTGAACCTGCAACCCGCCAGTGGCGAGGACTTCCGCAGCAACAGTGTCTCGAACTCGACCCGCGACAACCGCTTCTTCAGCACCAGCCTCGATGGGGAACATCGCTTCGCCCGCAAGGGGCACACCATTGCCCTGGGGGCCCAGCTGAGTCACCGCACGGGCGAGGAGCAATCCGAAGAACTGACCCGCGCGCTGGATGGCCGGGCGCTCTCGGGCAGCATCAGCCGCGAGGACGGGCCCCAGGACAACATGGAATTCACTCTGGATTACACGCTGCCGCTGGGGAGCGGTGAGTGGGATCAGGGCGGCGGCTCCCTGCTGGAACTGGGTGCCCGCAGCACCTTCGAAGATGGCACCGACCAGCTCTCGACTTCTGAACTGGACACATTGACCCAGTACTATGACATGCTGCCCGATGCCTCCCGCGAGATCACCACCACCGAGCGGGTCCACGCGGTTTACGGCCTGCTCAGTTCCCGCGTCGGGCCACTGGGCGTGAAGGGCGGGCTGCGCGTGGAACAGGACGACCGCACCGTGGCCGGACTGGACAGCAGCGTCACACGCCTGCAGACCGACCTCTTCCCCAGCCTGCACCTCAGCTGGGAGCTGCGTCCCGGCAATACCCTCAGCCTCAGCGGCTCCCGGCGCATCGACCGCCCGCGCGGCTGGTTCCTGGAACCCGGGCTGACCCGCGTGAACTCGTACACGGTGCGCACGGGCAACCCGGATCTCTCTCCCGAGTACATCAACTCCTTCGAACTGGGCTGGCAGCGCGTGTTCGCCGGCGGACGGTCACTGAGCACCGAAACCTGGTATCGCACCACCAGCAACCTGATGGAGTTCATGACCGTGGTCCAGCCCGACGGCAGCCGGTTGCAGTCCCCGATCAACGCGGGCAGCGAGCGCAGCCTGGGGCTGGAGCTGGGCTGGTCCCAGGACCTGAACAGCTGGTGGAACCTGAACCTGATGGGCAGCCTCTCGCGGATCCGTCTCACGGGCGACCCGCGGCTGGGCACCGGTGACTCGGACCGCTCCAGCTGGAACACGCGCATGCAGAACCGGATCAAGCTGGGTCCACTGACCCGGATCCAGCTCGATGGCAACTACCACAGCCCCCAGCCCACGACCCAGGGCGAGAGCGCGGGCTTCGCCACGGTCTCGCTCTCCGTGCGGCAGCAAAGCGCCGACCGCCGTCTGAGTCTGACCCTGCAGGCCAATGACCTGCTGGATCAGGCACGACACGAAATGACCACCCGGCGCACCGATTACAGTGCCTTCCGGCGCTTCCAGCCCGAGTCGCCCAGCCTGCAGATGATCCTGAGCTGGACCCTGGACCCCGACCGCCGCGACCGCGACAAACCCACGCGCGAGCCAATGGACTTCGAAGACGACGGCTTCTAGCCCGAAAGTCGCCGCACGTTGCCCCAGGCACTCCGCGCAGCGGAATCAGGACGTCCAAGCGATTCCGAACATGGCACCACGGCGATTTCGTTGCAGCCACCCCCTTGCAGGCGCAGCATTGAACGAAAACGGGGCCCCGCCGGGCCCCGTTTTCGTTGAATGCTGCGGACCTGAGTCAGGGAAGTCTGCGGGCCCCTCAAGGGCCCGCAGACTGAACTGACTCAGGCGTGGATGGCACGCTTGCCGGTGGCGGCCAGCGCCGCTTCCTTGACCGCTTCGGTGAAGGTGGGGTGGGCGTGAGACATCCGAGCGATATCCTCGGCGCTGGCCTTGTACTCCAGCGCGACCACTCCTTCGATGATCATGTCGGCCACGCGGGCTCCGATCATGTGCACGCCCAGAATCTCGTCGGTCGCGGCATCGGCCAGCACCTTGACGAAGCCATCATTTTCCCCGGCCGCACGGGCCCGCCCCAGGGCGCGGTAGGGAAAACTGCCCGACTTGTAGGCGCGCCCCTCGGCCTTGAGCTGCTCTTCGGTCTGGCCCACTCCGGCCACCTCGGGCCAGGTGTACACCACCCCGGGAATCGCGTTGTAGTTGATGTGCGGCTTCTGGCCGGCGATCTGTTCGGCCACCAGGGTGCCTTCTTCCTCGGCCTTGTGGGCCAGCATGGCACCGCCCACCACGTCACCGATGGCCCAGATGTGATCCACGCCCGTGCGCAGGTGGTCGTCCACCACCACGAATCCACGCTTGTCGGTGGCGACTCCGGCCTTGCCCAGTTCCAGTGCATCGGTGAAGGGCGAACGCCCCACCGCCACCAGGCAGTGGTCTCCCTTGAAAGTCACCGCGTTGCCCTTGCTGTCCTGGGCTTCCACGGTGACCCGGCGCCCCGAATTGGTGATCGAGGTCACCTTGTGCGAGAGGAAGAACTGCATGCCCTGCTTCTTGAGCACCTTCTGCAGTTCCTTGCCCAGGGCACGGTCCATGGTGGGGATCAGGCCATCCAGGTATTCGATCACGGTCACCTGGGTGCCCAGCCGGCTGTAGACGCTGCCCAGTTCCAGACCGATCACACCGCCGCCGATCACCAGCAGTTCCTTGGGCACCTTGGGCAGCTTGAGCGCCTCGGTGGACGAGATGATGCGCTTGCCGTCGAAGGGCGCAAAGGGCAGGGCCGTGGGGCGCGAGCCGGTGGCGATGATCGTGTGTGTCGTCTCGAGCCGTTCCAGCGTGCCGTTCTCGTGCTTGACCTGGATCGTGCGCGCATCCAGAAAACTGCCGATGCCCTGGTGGATCGAGATCTTGTTCTTCTTCAGCAGGAATTCCAGCCCGTTGCAGGTGTCCTGCACCACGCGGTCCTTGCGGGCCAGCATCCTGTCCCAGTCGAAGCCCACCTCACCGGTGGTGATGCCGAAGTCAGCGAAGTGAGTGCGGGCGTTGTGGAAGTGCTCGCTGGAATCCAGCAGCGCCTTGGACGGAATGCAGCCCACATTGAGGCAGGTGCCGCCGAAGGTGGGATACTTCTCCACCAGGGCGGTCTTGAGGCCCAGCTGGGCACAACGGATCGCGGCCACATAGCCTCCGGGGCCCGAGCCGATCACCGTGACGTCGTAAGTCATCGTTCCTCCGTGTTGCAGAAAAGGATCAGACCCGCAGCAGCATGCGCATCGGGTCCTCGAGCAGCTGCTTGACCCGCACCAGGAAAGTCACCGACTCGCGGCCGTCGATGATGCGGTGGTCGTAGGACAACGTGAGATACATCATCGGGCGAATCACCACCTGGCCATTGAGGGCCACCGGGCGATCGACGATGTTGTGCATGCCCAGAATGCCGCTCTGGGGTGGATTGAGAATCGGGGTGGACATCAGCGAGCCGAAGACTCCACCATTGGAAATGGTGAAGGTCCCTCCGGTCATCTCGTCAATGGTCAGCTTGTTGGTGCGGGCACGCTCGGCCAGGCGTTTGATCTCGGCCTCGATCTGGAACAGGTCCAGACTCTCGGCGTTGCGGATCACGGGCACGACCAGACCCTTGGGCGCACTGACCGCCACGCCCACGTCACAGTAGTCATGGTAGATCAGTTCGTCACCGTCGATGAAGGCATTCACCGCGGGCACTTCGGCCAGCGCCAGCGTCACGGCCCGGGTGAAGAAGGACATGAAGCCCAGCCCGACCTCGTGTTTCTGCTGGAACAGCTCCTTGTAGCGCTTGCGGGCGTCCATGATCGCGCTCATGTCCACCTCGTTGAAGGTGCTGAGCATGGCGGTCTGGTTCTTGACCGCCACCAGCCGTTCGCTCACCTTCTGGCGCAGTCGGGACATTGGCTCACGCCGCTCGTTTCTGCCGGCCGGGGAAGCCGGCTGTGCCGCAACCGACGAATCGGCCACCGGCGCCGCGGGTGCGGGGGCCGACGGAGCGACAGCCGCGGCCGGACGGGTAGCGGGGGCGGGCGCGGCGGGCCGGGCCTGATGAGCCAGCACGTCCTGTTTGGTGATCCGGCCGCCGGGGCCCGTGCCGGCCACATCGGCCGCCTTGAGTCCGGATTCTTCCAGCAGCTTGGCCGCGGCCGGACTGGGCACACCACCACGGGTGCCCGGCGCACTGGCCTCGGCGGCAGCGGCTGCGGGCTGGCTCACAGCGGCGGACTCGGCGGGTTTGCCCGGCTCTTCGCCCGTGGCCGCAGGGTCGATGCGGCCCACCACGGCACCCACGGCCACATCCTCACCGGCGGGGACCAGAATGCTCAGCCGCCCCGCCACTTCGGCGGACACGCCCAGAGTGGCCTTTTCCGATTCCACTTCCAGCAGGTCGTCATTCTTGCGGACCATGGCTCCATCGGCGTGCAGCCAGGCGGAAATGCTGACCGTGCTGATGGATTCGCCCGGGCTGGGAATGGTGATCTCGACGCTCATGAGTAACACTGCCTTTCGATTGGGCCTAGACGAAGGCCTGATGCAGGATCTCGGCCTGCTCGATTTCGTGGATCCGGTGAAAACCCGTGGCCGTCACGCTGCTTTCGCGCCGCGTGATGCCTTCCAGTTTGTGGTCGCGGAACTTGCGCAGCATGAAGGACCAGGCTCCCATGTTCTCCGGTTCTTCCTGGACCCAGACATGGCGCTCGGCCTTGCGATAGCGCGCCAGCACCGCCCGCAGCTGGTGCTCGGGCAGCGGGTAGAGTTGCTCGAGGCGCACGATGGCCACATCCTCGCGCCCGTCTTCCTGCTGCTTGGCGCGCAGTTCGTAATACAGCTTGCCCGAGCAGAGCAGGACGCGAGTGACCTTTTCAGGTGTCGTGGTCGGGTCGTCCAGCACCTCGTGGAAGCGTGTGCCTTCGGCCATGTCTTCCAGCGGGCTCTGGCAATCCTTGTGACGCAGCAGGCTCTTGGGCGACATCACGATCAGCGGTTTGCGGAAGGGCCGGTGCAGCTGGCGACGCAGCAGGTGGTAGAAGTTGGCCGGCGTGGTGCAGTTGGCCACTTGCAGATTGTACTCGGCACAGAGCTGGAGCATGCGTTCGAGGCGCGCGCTGGAATGGTCGGCACCCTGGCCCTCATACCCGTGGGGCAACAGCAGCACCAGACCGCTCATGCGCAGCCACTTGCCTTCGGCGCAGGAGAGAAACTGGTCGAAGATCACCTGGGCCGTGTTGGCGAAGTCGCCGAACTGGGCTTCCCAGATCGTCAGCCCCTGGGGTGCCGCCGTGGAGTAGCCGTACTCAAACCCCAGCACTCCGTACTCGGAAAGCGAGGAATTGAAGATCCGGAACTGGCCCTGATGGTCGCCGATGTGCACCAGCGGACGGAACTCCTCTTCGGAGTCATCCACCTTGAGCACGGCGTGTCGATGGCTGAAGGTGCCGCGTTCCACATCCTGGCCCGTGAGACGCACGGGGCGACCCTCGTCCAGCAGACTGGCGTAGGCCAGGAGCTCGCCCATCGCCCAGTCCACGCGTGAGTGGTCGCGCACCATCTCCAGACGTTCCTGGTAGATCCGGCGGATCTTGTTGAAGAAACGCGGTGCCTCGTGCAGGGTTGAAATGCGGATGCCCAGTTCGCGCAGTCGCTCCAGCTTGACTCCGGTGATCGGTGACTCCTGGAAATCCCGCGGGGTCGCCCGACGCAGACCCTGCCAGTCGCCATCCAGGGTCGAGGCCATGGGGGTCGTCTCACGCTGGCGCGCCTGCTCCAGGGCCTGTTCCAGTTCGGCGGTGAAACTCTCTTCCAGCCGGGTGGGCAACTCCGGGTTCAGGCGTTCTTCGGCCAGCAGGCGTGTCCGGTAGATCTCGAGGGGGTCGGGATGGCGCGCGATCGCCTTGTAGAGCACGGGCTGGGTGAAGCGCGGCTCGTCGCTTTCGTTGTGGCCGTACTTGCGATAGCCCAGAATGTCGATGAACACATCGCGCGAGAAGCGCTGGCGGAACTCGACCGCCAGTTCCATCACATAGATCAGGGCCTCGACATCGTCGCCGTTGACATGGAACACGGGCGAGAGGGTGGTCTTGGCGATGTCGGTGCAATAGGTGCTCGAGCGGCCGTCCAGATAGTTGGTGGTGAACCCCACCTGGTTGTTGAGCACGATGTGGATCGTGCCGCCGGTCTGGTAGCCCTTGAGCTGGGACATCTGCAGCACTTCGTAGACCACGCCCTGCCCTGAGATGGCTGCATCACCGTGGATCAGGATCGGGGCGATCCGGCGGTTGTCGCCCTCGTGGTGGAAGTCCATCTTGGCGCGCGTGCCGCCGATGGTCACCGGGTCCACGGCCTCAAGGTGCGAGGGATTGGGTGTCAGGCTCAGGTGCACATGGTGTCCCGCGGGTGTGACCACATCGCGGGAATAGCCCATGTGGTACTTGACGTCACCGGCGATGTCGTGGTCCTCGTAGCCCTTGCCCTCGAACTCCGAGAAGATGGTGGCGAAGGTCTTGCCCATCACGTTGGAAAGAATGTTCAGGCGGCCGCGGTGGGCGGTGCCGATCACGAATTCGCGGATGCCCAGGTCGGCGCCCTTGCGGATCACGGCGTCCAGGGCGGGCACCACATTCTCGACCCCTTCGATGGAAAAGCGCTTCTGCCCCACGAAGCGGCGGTGCATGAAGCGCTCGAAGAGCACGGTGCGGGTCAGCAACTGCAGCACGTGTTCCTGTTCGGCCTGACTGAAATCTCGCCGGTTGGCCTCCGACTCCATGCGCTCGCTGAGCCAACCGAAGGTGGCCGGGTCGCGCAGGTAGCGATACTCCACACCGATCGAGGCACAGTAGGTCCGCTCCATGTGGGCAATGATCTCGCGCAGGGTGGCAGGGCGCTTGAAGATGCCGCGCCCGGCCTCGAAGGTGCGTCCCAGGTCGGACTCCTCCAGCCCGAAGGCTTCCAGGGTGATCTGCCCCTCATAGACCCGACGAGTGCGCACCGGATTGGTGCGCGTGAACAGGTGCCCACGCTGGCGGTAGGCTCCGATCATGTTCAGCACACGGCTTTCCCGCATCACCTCGGAGCTGCCGCCCGCTGCATTGCCGTTGGAGCTCGAAGGCTGTCCGTCGCCATGAACAGCGCGCGCCAGATCAAAGCCCTGGAAGAAGTGTCTCCAGCCCTGATCGAGTTGCTCCGGGTTCTGCTGGTACTGCTGGTACAGTGCATCCAGGGCGGCCGGATCGGCATTGCCGACGGGCGTGTTGAAGTTCATCGGGAAACCCCTTCACGGGAGCCCGTTTCCGCAGCGCTCTGAGTCCGGGTCTCAGTCAGGCTCGAAAGACGGTTCGGGTGGGTGAGTGTCGTCATGGGCGACCGGTGCATCCGGTACGGGATTCCTTGTTGTTGTCTGTGCTCCCGTCAGGCGCAGGATTGCGGACCGGCCCATGGGACGCTGAATATACAAATCGGACCAACTGGCGGGCAGGGGCCTCGGATCCCGCATCCTGGGCGTCCGGTGAGCCTGCGCCGGCTTCCGTGCGGATGCCGGCAGAGGGCCTGAACCCGATTCCCTGGCCGGGCCTTCGTGACAGTATCGGCGGCCTGACCAGCCATGGCCAATGACCCGTGTCTACTCGTGGGCGCCGGCCAGACTGTAGTCGGCCACCCGTTTCTCGCTGCGCACCCGACTGAGCAGGTCCACCACCGCACGATGCGCCGGATGCATGCTGTAATCATCCAGCGCCTGCTGGCTGGCAAAACGGCTGTTCAGGCAGAGTTCCACCTGCTCCTCGCCGGCACCGGGGCAGAATCCCAGTTCCCAGAACTGGATCCCCGGAATCCGGTCGGGCAGGGCCGCCAGTGCGTCGGCCACTCGCTGGCGGTTCTCCTGGGCACTGCAGCCATCGGCGGTTGCTTTGAATTTCCAGAACACGATGTGACGAATCATGAATGGCTCCCGGTTGCTCATGCGCGACCGGCAAGGAGCAAACTGGACCGCGAAGCGGCAAGGGCTGGAATTGCATGCGGCAACTGATACTTTCCCCGACACCGCCGGGCGGCTTGCAAGGACCCCGGTCAACCACACCGTCCACGGACGGACAGCTTCCGGAACACCCCATGGATCTGAACCTCAGCGGACGACGCGCGCTCGTCTGCGGCGCCACCCAGGGCATCGGCCTGGCCTGCGCGCGGGAACTGGCTGCCCAGGGGGCACGCCTGACACTGGTGGCCCGCGATCCCGAGCGGCTGGCCGCACTCTGCGCCGAACTGCCCGGACTGGACCACGACTGGCTGGCGGCCGACTTCTCCCGCCCCGCCGAGCTGGAAGCCCGACTTGCGGACTGGCTGGCAGCGGGCAACCGGGCCGAAATCCTGATCAACAATACGGGGGGCCCTCCGGGCGGACCGATCAGCCAGGCCACACCCGAGGCGTTTCGTACCGCTTTCGAGATGCACCTGATCTGCGCGCACATCCTCGTGCAGGGTCTGCTGCCCGGAATGCGCGAGGCGGGCTGGGGGCGCATCGTGAACATCATCTCCACCAGCGTCAAACAGCCGCTGCCCGGACTGGGGGTGTCCAACACCGTACGGGCCGCCATGGCGGGCTGGTCCAAGACCATGGCCACCGAACTGGCTCCCTTCGGCATCACGGTGAACAATGTGCTGCCGGGCGCCACCTCCACCGGGCGGCTGGACAGTCTTGTGCGCAACCGGGCCAGTGGCAGCGGTCGCAGTGAAGACGAGATTCGCGCGGGCCTGCTCAAGGAGATTCCACTGGGCCGCTTCGCCGACCCGGCCGAGACGGCCACGGCCGTGCTGTTCTTCGCCTCGCCTGCCGCGGCCTGCATCACGGGCACCAGTCTGGCCGTGGACGGAGGTCGCACCTCCAGCCTGTGACAAGGCCCGAGATCAGGAAGTTCCATGATTCTGCCCGAACGCATTCTCAACTTCATTGACGGCGAGTTCCACGAACCGGCGGGCGGCGCCTGGCTCCAGGGCTGGGAACCGGCCACCGGTCAGCCACTCTACCGCCTGCCCGACAGCGAGGTCGAGGATCTGGACAGGGCGCTGACCGCCGCCCGGCGCGCCTTTCCCGCCTGGGCCGCCCGTTCCGTGGAAGAGCGCGCCGCGGCTCTGGACCGGGTCGCCGATGGCATCGAAGCCCGGCTGGAAGACTTCGCCTTCGCCGAGAGCACGGACAACGGCAAACCCCTGCACGTGGCCCGCAGCGTGGACATTCCCCGGGCCGTGGCCAACTTCCGCTTCTTCGCGGGGGCGATCCGCCATTTCGCCAGCGAGTCACACGCCACCTCGCCCGATCTGCTGAACCTGACCCTGCGCCAACCCATCGGGATCGTGGGCTGCATCTCGCCCTGGAATCTGCCGCTCTATCTGTTCAGCTGGAAGATCGCCCCGGCGCTGGCCGCGGGCAATTGCGTGATCGGCAAGCCATCGGAAATCACCCCGCTGACAGCCGCCCTGCTGGGCGAGGTGCTGCGCGACAGTGGGTTTCCACCGGGTGTGTGCGCCATTCTCCATGGGCGTGGCGCACAGATCGGCGCGGCGCTCTGCGCTCATCCCGAGGTGCGCGTGATCTCCTTCACGGGCGGCACCGCCACCGGAGCCGCGATCTCGCGGGTGGCCGCCCCGATGTTCAAGAAGCTCTCGCTGGAACTGGGCGGCAAGAACCCGACCCTCGTCTTCGCCGACGCCGACCGCGAGGCCGCGCTCGCCGGCGCGCTGCGCGCAGGCTTCAGCAACCAGGGCCAGATCTGCCTCTGTGGCTCGCGCCTGCTGGTGGAAGCCAGCATCTACAACGAATTCCGCGACGCGCTGCTCACGCGTGTGCAAGCACTGAAGGTGGGCGATCCGCGGCTGCCGGACACGGACCAGGGCGCGCTCGTCTCGCGCGAACACCGCGACAAGGTGCTGTCCTACATCGCCCTGGCCCGCGAGGAAGGTGGGCGCGTGCTCTGCGGGGGTGAGCCGGTGGCCCCGGAAGGACGCTGCGCCCGGGGCTGGTTCCTGCCGCCCACTCTCATCGAGGGTCTGGCGCCCGACGCCCGCTGCAACACCGAAGAAATCTTCGGCCCCGTGCTGAGCATGATGCCCTTCAGTGACGAAGCCGAGGCCCTGGCCATCGCCAACGGCACGGTCTACGGCCTGGCCAGCAGTCTCTGGACGCGCGACCTGGACCGTGCCCACCGGATGGCGGGAAGGCTGAAGGCCGGCATCGTCTGGATCAACACCTGGATGGAACGGGACCTGCGCACGCCCTTCGGCGGAGCCGGCCATTCGGGCGTGGGGCGCGAAGGCGGGGTGGAAGCCCTGCGCTTCTTCAGCGAAACCAAGAACGTCTGTCTGCGCATCAACCAGAGCGGAGAGTGAGCATGAGTCACACACCCACCGAGTTTTCCACCCAGGCCGCTCCACCCCCTGTGGGGCTCTACCCGCATGCCAGGCGCGCGGGCAATCTGCTGTTCCTCTCGGGCGTGGGGCCGCGCGCGGCCACGGGCACCGAGATCCCGGGGGTGACGTTGGACTCCTCGGGCGCGGTGGTGGCCAAGGACATCGAGGCCCAGTGCCGCTCGGTGTTCCAGAACGTGCGCACCATCCTGGAAGCGGCCGGCGCACGCTGGGAAGATCTGGTGGACGTCACGGTCTTCCTCACCGACATGACGAACGACTTTCCCGTATACAACCGGCTCTGGGCCGAGTACTTCAAGGATGTGCGCCCCTGCCGCACCACCCTTGAGATCAATTGCCTGCCCACTCCCATCGCCATCGAACTGAAGTGCATCGCGCTGATTCCCGAATCGCGCTGAACAGGAGGACCGGGATGCTGCCACCCATCAATTTCACCCAGTGGATCGAAGACCACCGTCACCTGCTCAAGCCGCCCGTGGGCAACCAGGTCGTCTACACGGACACCGAATTCATCATCATGGTGGTGGGCGGCCCCAACCAGCGCAAGGATTTTCACATCAACGAGGGTGAGGAATTCTTTCACCAGATCGAAGGCAACATGGTGCTGCGCATCATGGAAGACGGCCTGCCCCGCGAGATTCCCATCCGCGCCGGCGAAATCTTTCTGCTGCCTCCCGAGGTGCCGCACAGCCCCCAGCGCGAGGCCGGCAGCGTGGGTCTGGTCATCGAGCGTCGGCGCTACAAGGGTGAACTGGATGGATTCGCCTGGTATTGCGAACAGTGTCACGAGCCTCTGCACAGCGAATACCTGCCGCTGACCGACATCGTGACCCAGTTGCCCCAGGTCTTCCAGCGCTTTCATGCGCGCCCGGAACTGCGTCGCTGCAAGTCCTGTGGCCACGTGATGGAAACCACCTGAGATGCAGTCCTCAGCCCCCTCGATTCCGGTCGTCGACATCCATACCCATGTGCTGCCGCGCGACTGGCCCGACCTGAAGGCCCGTTATGGCTACGGCGGCTTCATCCAGCTTGAGCATTGCGGCCCGGGCTGCGCACGCATGCTGCGCGACGGGCAGTTCTTCCGCGAGATCGAGGAGAATTGCTGGGACCCGGGTGCCCGCCTGCGCGACTGCGACGCCCATGGTGTGTCACTGCAGGTCCTCTCCACCGTGCCGGTGATGTTCAGCTACTGGGCCAAAGCGGCCGACTGCCTGGACCTGTCGCGCCTGCTGAATGACCACATCGCGGGCATCGTGTCCGCCCATCCCCGGCGCTTCGCCGGCCTGGGCACGATTCCGCTTCAGGACCCACAGCTGGCGTGCCAGGAACTTCAGCGCTGCGTGACGGATCTGGGGCTTTGTGGAGTCCAGATCGGCAGTCACGTCAACCAGTGGAACCTGAACCACGAGGCGCTCTTCCCCGTGTTCCAGGAAGCCGAGCGCCTGGGCGCGGCCGTCTTCGTTCACCCTTGGGACATGCTGGGCACCAGCGAGATGAAGGACTACTGGCTGCCCTGGCTGGTGGGCATGCCCGCCGAAAGCAGCCGCGCACTGTGCTCGCTGATCTTCGGCGGAGTGCTGGAGCGCCTGCCCCGCCTGCGGCTGGCCGTGGCACACGGGGGTGGCAGTTTTCCCGCCACCCTGGGCCGGATCCAGCACGGATTCGATGTGCGCCCGGACCTCTGCGCCGTGGACAATCCGCACCCACCGCGCGAGTATCTGGGCCGCTTCTGGCTGGACACCCTGGTCCACGATCCGCGCATGCTGGACCTGCTGCTGGAAATGGTGGGCCCCCGGCGCCTGGCTCTGGGCAGCGACTATCCCTTCCCGCTGGGCGAACTGGAACCGGGTCGCCTGATCCGCGAACACAGCGGTCTGAGCGAGCACACGCGCACTCTACTGCTCTGCGACAGCGCACTGGAGTGGCTGGGACGCACACGAAAGGACTTTGGCTGGTGAGGCTCTCCTTCTCCATCGCCGGGCGCCGCTGCACGGTCGATACCACCCATGTGCACGAGCTGGCCCTGCCGCTGGATCTGGCTGGAGGCAGTCCCCGCTGGTACGGGGCCGAGGCCGCCAGTCGGCGCGCCTTCAGTGTGGGCAATTTCACGGGTGACACGCGCCTGGGTGCCAGTTGCAATGTGCGCGTGCTGGAACTGAACCCTCATTGCCAGGGCACCCACACCGAAAGCTGGGGCCATCTCTGCGACGACGCCCCCGGACTGGCCACCCTGCTGGACGAGACCCTGCTGCCGGCCAGCCTGCTCACGGTCTGGCCCGAACCGGCCGCCGACTGCCCGGACACTCTGCCGCCCACCGTGTCGCCCACGGACCGGATCCTTGGAGTGGCCGAACTGCGCCCGAGGCTGGCCGTGATCGCTGCTGGATTCAATCGCGCGCTCGTGTTGCGCTGCGGCCAGGACGACGACACCCGGCCCGATCCTCCCGCCTACGTCACGCCCGAAGGCATCCAGCTGCTGCTGGCGATGGGCGTGCAGCACCTGCTGGTGGAACTGCCCTCGCTGGACCGCCTGGACGATGGCGGCCTGCTGCGCGCACACCGCGCCTTCTGGGAACTGGACACAGGCAGCCGCCAGCAACCCCCGGTCCACGCGCGCGGTCGCAGCGTCAGCGAGCTGCTGCGGATCCCCGCAAAGCTGGCCGACGGTCCGGGTCTGCTGGAGCTGGGTCTGCCCGCCCTGGAATCCGATGCGGCCCCCAGCCGTCCGCGCTGGTACCCGCTGCTGCCCGAAGAGACCATCGACAAGGAGCTCCGACCGTGAGCCACTTTCCCGACTTCACCCTTGAAAACGCCCGCCAACTGGACCGGGCCGATTCGCTGTCCTCCTTCCGCGACCGCTTTCATCTGCCCACGGGCGCTCAGGGTGAACTGGTCTACCTCTGCGGCAATTCCCTGGGTCTGCAACCCAAGAACGTACGCCCGGCTCTCGACGAAGTGCTGGACGACTGGGCGCGGCTGGCAGTGGAAGGCCATTTCGCCGCGGCCCGCCCCTGGATGCCCTACCACAGACTCCTTGCCGCCAGTGGCGAGAAACTGGTTGGCGCCCGTCCCGGCGAAGTGGTCTTCATGAACAGCCTGAGCGTGAATCTGCACCTGCTGATGGCCAGTTTCTACCGGCCCTCGGGATCTCGCACCCGGATTCTGGTGGAAGGCGGAGCCTTCCCCTCTGACCGCTACGCCGTGGCCACCCATCTGGAGCATCATGGGCTGGATCCGGACAAGCAGATGGTGCAGCTGCGTCCACGTGAGGGCGAGGACTGTCTGCGCCCCGAGGACATCCTGGCCACCATCGAGGCCCAGGGCGACAGGCTGGCGCTGATCCTGCTGGGTGGAGTGAACTACTACACGGGCCAGGCCTTCGACATGCGGGAGATCACACGCGCCGGTCACGCGGTGGGCGCGCGGGTGGCGTTTGATCTGGCGCACGCGGCCGGCAATCTGGAACTGGCCCTGCACGACTGGAATGTGGACTGGGCCGCCTGGTGTGGCTACAAGTATCTCAATTCCGGCCCCGGCGGCATCTCGGGCGTGTTCGTGCACGAACGGCACGGCCGTGATACCACGCTGCCGCGCCTGGCGGGCTGGTGGGGCCACGACAGCGAGACCCGCTTCGCGATGCCCGAGCGTTTTCAGGCGATGGAGGGCGCCGAGGGCTGGCAGCTCAGCAATCCGCCCATCCTGCCTCTGGCCGCCTTGCGGGCCTCGCTGGAACTGTTCGACGAGGCCGGCATGCCGGCCCTGCGCGCCCGCAGTCTGCGCCTGACCGCCTGGCTCGAACAGGGGCTGGATGCGGCAAGTCGCGGCCGTTTTCGCCAGCTGACCCCGCGGGATCCCGCCCAGCGGGGCGCCCAGCTCTCGCTGCACTTCCCCGGAGGCGCCACCACCGTGATGCGGGAACTGGAAGCGGCGGGCGTGCTGGCCGACCTGCGCCGCCCGGACGTGATTCGTCTTTCGCCGGCCCCTCTGTACAATTCCTTTGAGGATTGCTGGCACGCGGTGCAGCGCCTCGATGGTCTGCCCGCCCTCAATTCCCGGAGACCCTGAGATGACATCCAGGCTTGATCTGATCGGCAGTGGACTGGCTGGCCCACTGGCCGCCACCCTGATGGCGCGCGCCGGAGTATCGGTGACCTGCTGGGATCGCCGTCCCGACCCGCGTGTGGCACAACTGGACGCCGGGCGCTCGATCAATCTGGCGCTGAGCGTGCGGGGTCTGAAAGCCCTGGCCGCTGCGGGACTGGAAGCCCGTGCCCGCGCCCTCTGCCTGCCGATGAAGGGCCGCCTGCTGCATTCGGTTGATGGCGAAACCCGCTTCGTGCCTTACGGCAGCCGTCCGGATCATGTGATCCACAGCATTTCACGCCAGGCTCTGAACCAGCTGCTGTTGAGCGCGGCGGAACACACGGGCCTGGCCCGGCTGGAATTCTCGCGCCGCCTGCACGCCGCCAATCTGGATACCGGCGAACTGGATTTTCGCTGCGGGGACGACGAGAGTCCGCTCTGCATCAAGGCGGATCACATCATCGGCAGCGACGGCTCGGGCAGCGTCCTGCGCGACGCACTGGGCACACACGCCCCCGACAACTGCCGAGTGGACCGACTGGAACACGGTTACAAGGAGCTGAGTCTGGCCGCCAGCCCCGGTGGACAGTTCCAGTTGCGCGAAGATTGCCTGCACATCTGGCCCCGCGGCGGCTGGATGCTCATTGCGCTGCCCAATCTCGACCGCAGTTTCACCTGCACATTGTTCTACCCACTGGAAGGCCCGTCCAGCTTCGCCAGCCTGAACAGTCCCGAGGCGGTGAACGAGCTTTTCGATCGTGAATTCGCCGACCTCAAGGCCCTGATGCCCGATCTGCTCGAGCAGTTCGAAGCCAATCCCGTGGGACATCTGGCCACCGTCACCACGCAGCGCTGGACTCTGGCGGACAGGCTCCTGCTCATCGGCGACGCGGCACACGCGGTGGTGCCCTTCTTCGGCCAGGGCATGAACGCCTCTTTCGAGGACGCTCTGGAGCTTGCCTGGCAACATGACAAGCTGGGCGAGGACTGGGCGGCCGTGTTCGAGGGAACCGCCAGAGCGCGCAAGGCCAACTCCGATGCGATCGCCGCGATGGCACTTGAAAACTATGTGGAAATGCGCAACACGGTGGCCGATCCGGGCTTCCAGTTGCGCAAACACGTGGAACACCGTCTGGAGCACCTGGAACCCGAGCGTTTTCTCAGCCGCTATTCGATGGTGAGTTTCAGCACCGTGCCGTATCGGCTGGCCAGGGAACGGGGACGGATCCAGCAGGAGCTGCTGGAAGAGCTGACCGCCGGCATGGAGCGCATCGGTCAGCTCGACGAAGCCCGCTCCCGGGCCCTGATTCACGAGCGACTGGTTCCACTGGCCGACCTGCCGCGGTCCTGATGCGGCAGACCGAAAACAAAACGGGCACCCGCACGTTTTTGTTGGCGGGTGCCCATTCAATCCTTAGGTTCGGCCCGGATGTGGGTTGACGGGCTTGTCAGGCCTGTCAGCTGCGCGCAGGATCATTCATCCAGTTCGAACTCCAGGACTTCTTCGTGGATCACCGCCGGCACTTCGCCATCGCGGAGACCCGGGACCCGGGGGAACAGGTTGAGTGACTGCAGCCAGTGCTCGATCGTCACGCTGGATGCGGTGCCCTGCACCTCGACGAAACCCTGGACAGTGCCCAGTTGCCGCTGGGCACTGTCCGCTTTTTCGGCCGCCGGTGTGGCCGCCCAGAGGGGCAGGGCCGGCAGCAGGGCCAGCAGCAGGACTGCGGACCGTGGAATGCGCGGGTGATTCATGATCGGTCTCCCGGTTGTGGGACGCAGGATTCGGATGTGT
The DNA here is from genome assembly GCA_020634015.1 of Candidatus Delongbacteria bacterium. Lineage (NCBI taxonomy): Bacteria > Candidatus Delongiibacteriota > Candidatus Delongbacteria bacterium. The sequence continues at coordinate 41,314 of JACKCN010000007.1, forward strand.
GTCCTGGCGTCCCGTTGTGCGTACAGCCCATCAGACACCCCCATTCGCCCAATGGTTTCAGTGACAATCCCTTTCCTGATCCACTTCGTCCCGAAATCCGCCTGCCGGGGCTTTTCCGCTTGTGCCTTAGGGCACCATCCCGGACTTTCTCCCGCATCGTCCAGGCCCGCACCTGTGACGAGCCGTCAATCCCGGCGGGTTTCTCCCCCCTTCGTCAGGTTCCGGACAAGGCCAGAGGATGCCAACCATCCCGGGGCAGGCGTGCCTGTCCGGGACGTTCACTGACGCATGAGAAGGCAATTGAACCAGAATTGGCATTCGTCTTCAAACAGCTACATTTCCGGCCCGAATTGCTTGTGGGGCAAACGTTTCCAAAGCATTCGCCCCTGAGGATTCAGAAGGAGTGCCGGACGGCCGATATCCTCCATATCCACAATCGCAGTTTGCTCATCTCACTAACCCATCCATACTTGGAGACCTCACAATGACAGTCAAGAGATCCCTGGTTCTTCACGCGACGGTTGGCCTTGCCCTGATGGGTGCCGCCAGTGCCATTGCCGACAAGGCCCCCGTGCTGCAGTGGTCCACTCCGGACAATGCCAGCCAGACCGTCCAGCCCCAGAAGCTGGTTCCCACCTTCAACACCGATGTGGACCTGATTCTCGAAGCCTTCGAAGCCGGCATGCCCGAGTCCTGGTTCCTCAACACCAACACCGGCAGCCCCGGCTGGCAGGTCGCCAATGCCGCCGGCGCCAGCAGTGATCTGGTGACCTTCCCGGATCACACCAATTTCGCCTACTGCAACAGCGATGCCGAGGGCGATGGTGTGACCATGGACGACTACATGATCACCGACCTGTTCGACATTCCCGCCGAGACCGACTGCTTCCTGAGCTACGACTACTACTTCCTGGCCGGTTCCGGCTCCTGGTACGACTTCTGCGATGTGCTGTTCAGCACCGGTGGTGGCGACTGGGAAATCCTTGCCTCCCTGACCGAGGCCACTGTCTGGACTTCGACGACTCTCGACCTCAGCGAATACGCCGGTTCCGAGATGTGCCAGGTCGCCTTCCGCTTCTGGGATGAGGGCACCTGGGCCTGGGCCGTGGGCATCGACAACGTGCGCATCTTCACCACCGTAGGCGACGAGTTCCCGCCCACCATCAGCGTGGCTCCGTACTACAACCACATGGACATCAACGCCGGCTTTGACGTGATGGCCGACATCGCGGATCCTTCGGGCGTGATGAGTGCGGACTTCATGTATCGCATGGGCCCCGGTGACTGGACCTCCATCGCCATGAGCCCGGTCGCCGGTGACACCTGGGAAGCCGCGGTCCCCGGAATCGGCGGACTGGCCAACCTGGAATGGAAGATCAGCGCCACCGACTTCTCCCCCAACGAGAACATGGCCGAGACCGCCTCGATGTTCACCGAAGTCAACAATGACGCCTGGCTGCACTACGATCTGCTGGGCGAGAGCACCAACGGTCTGGGCCTGGCCACTGGCGCCTGGCAGGCCGCGACCCTCTTCGATCCGGGTGTCTGGCCGGTCACGCTGACCGAAGTCGAGTCCGGCATCTTCCTGAACGGTGGCCCCACGAACATCACCTTCAACCTGATCATCTACAATTCCGATGGGACTGACGGCGCCCCGGGCACCGTGCTGCACACCCAGTCGGTGACCACCCCCAATGCCGAAATGGGCATCTGGACCCTGGATGCGCCGCTGGAAGTGATCGATCCCTTCTATGTGGCCATTTCGATCAGCGCCGGTGGCTATGTCTACACCGACAACGTGGGCTACCACTTCGACAACACCAGTTTCCTGTCCACGGGCACCGACTGGCAGACGGTGGAAGAGATCAACTTCCAGATCAACTGGATCATGCACGTGCACGCCACCTACGCCACCGTGGACGTCGCTCCCGAGCAGGTGCTCGTGCCCAATGGCATCCAGCTGCTGAACAGCTATCCCAACCCCTTCAACCCCAGCACCGAGATCGCCTTCCACCTGAACCATGCCCAGCAGGTCAGCGTGGATGTGTTCAACGTGCAGGGTGAGAAAGTCCGCACCCTGGCCAACCAGGCCTTCGAGGCGGGCGATCACAGCCTGACCTTCGATGCCAGCGACCTGGCCTCGGGTGTGTACGTGGCCGTGCTGAAGAGTGGCGCCGAGCAGCGCAGCATCAAGCTGACCCTCGTCCGCTAGTCCATTCTCGAGCCTACAAAGCCCCCCGGGTCCAGAGGATCCGGGGGGCTTTTCATTTGCGGTCATGGCCGATCGGATGCTGGCTTTGCAGCAGGTGTCTTGCCAGCGGAGGGTGCTGGCATGGCAGCAGGCGTTGTGCCAGCGAAGGGTGCTGGCGTGGCAGAAGGCGTGGAGCCAGCCGCGGATGCTGGTCTGGCAGCAGGCGTTTTGCCAGCGGAGGGTGCTGGCTTGGCAGCAGGCGTGACGCCAGCGGAGGGTGCTGGCCTGGCAGCAGGCGTGAAGCCAGCCGCGGATGCTGGCCTGGCAGCAGGCGTGACGACAGCGGAGGGTGCTGGCCTGGCAGCAGGCGTGACGCCAGCCGCGGATGCTGGCCATGCAGCAGGCGTGACGAGCGGCGGAGCGGAGCAGGCGTGCTGGCAGCAGCCAGGCAGTGCTGGCAGGCGCAGGCGTGACGCCAGCCGCGGATGCTGGCCATGCAGCAGGCGTGACGCCAGCCGCGGATGCTGGCCATGCAGCAGGCGTGACGACAGCGGAGGGTGCTGGCCTTGCAGCAGGCGTGACGCCAGCGGAGGGTGCTGGCCTTGCAGCAGGCGTGACGCCAGCGGAGGGTGCTGGCCTTGCAGCAGGCGTCCTGCCAGCGGAGGGTGCTGGCCTTGCAGCAGGCGTCGTGCCAGCGGAGGGTGCTGGCCTTGCAGCAGGCGTGCCAGCGGAGGGTGCTGGCCTTGCAGCAGGCGTGACGCCAGCGGAGGGTGCTGGCGTGGCAGCAGGCGTCCTGCCAGCGGAGGGTGCTGGCCTTGCAGCAGGCGTCCTGCCAGCCGCTCATGGTGTGTGATCGGACACGAAAAACCCCGCCGTAGGCGGGGCACAAGCGAGCGACGAGGTTCGAACTCGCGACAACCAGCTTGGGAAGCTGGCACTCTACCAACTGAGTTACGCTCGCAGGGCCGCAAACATAACAAACTGCCCGCTGGTGTCACAAGGGGCAGGCTCAGCCCGCCAGGCGCCTCACCAGTGCATCCAGCAGGGCGGCGGTGTGCAGGGTTTCCTGTTGCAGCCACTGGCTCAGCATGGGCAGCAGCATCACCAGCATGAAGATGCCCAGCCCGATCTTCACCGGAAATCCCACGATGAAGATGTTCATCTGGGGCACCGTGCGCGCGATGATGCCCATCGCCACCTCCGAAAGCAGCAGCGCCGCCAGGATCGGGGACGCGAGCTGCACTCCCAGAGTCAGCACGCGAGCACTCTGGCGAATGCCCTCCTGCATCAGCAATCCATCCAGGTGTGCATGGCCGATGGGCAGGATCTCCACACTCTGCCAGAGCGCCTGCAGCACCAGATGGTGTCCGTTGATCAGCAGAAAGAGCACGATCGCAAGCATGTACTGCATCTGGGAAATGATGCTGACCTGCTGGCCCGAATCCGGGTCCAGCACGCCCACGATCCCGAATCCCATCTGCATGCCCACCAGCTGGCCGGCGAACTGGACGGCAAAGAAGACCAGCTGGGCCATGAAGCCGATGAAGAGCCCGAGCAGGGCCTCCTGAACGCCCAGGCCCAGCATCTGGTACCAGTTGCCGATCACGGGAAAGTCACCGGGGTGCGTGAGAGCCAGCGGAAAGAGCAGCGCAGCAAGCGCCAGCCCCAGGCTCAGTTTGGCCTGCACGGGCACCTGTACCCCGCCGAACACCGGTGCCGCTCCCACCAGACCCAGACAGCGGATCAGCAGCAACACGAAGAGCTGCACCGAGTCCAGGGGCCAGGAAACGAAGATCACCGGGAGTCTCCTTCACAGGGAAGAGGATCGAAGAGGGACCGGAGCGAGCGGATGGTCCGGGCTCCGCATGCCGCAAAACGGCTCACACACCGCCCATCAACTGGAAGATGTTGCGGGTGAAGGCCAGCATCGACTGGATCATCCAGGGGAACAGCACCAGGATCACGGCCACCACGGCCAGGATCTTGGGGATGAAGGTCAGGGTCATCTCGTGAATCTGGGTCACGCTCTGGAACACGCCCACCGCCAGACCTATCACAAGCCCGGCCACCAGAATCGGCGCGCTCAGCAACAGCGACAGCCAGAGGGTTTCCTTGAGGATGTAGACGGCCATTTCCTGGGTCACGCGAGGTTCCTTTCTGCGGCCGACCGCCCAACGCATCCGGCGATCACTAGACCCTGAAGCCCGAGACGATCGAACCAACCAGCAGATTCCAGCCATCCACGAGCACGAAGAGCAGCACCTTGAAGGGCAGACTGATCATGATCGGGGGCAGCATCATCATGCCCATGCTCATCAGCACGGACGACACCACCATGTCGATCACCAGGAAGGGCAGAAACACCAGAAATCCCACCTGGAAACCCAGCCGCAGCTCGCTGATCATGAACCCGGGGATCACCACCGTCAACGGCAGCTCCTCGGGAGTCGACGGCCGGGGCAGCTTGGCCAGACGCACGAAGAGTCCCAGATCTTCCTCCCGCACCTGCTTGAGCATGAAGGCCTTGAACGGCACGCTGGCCTTCTGCAGGGCTTCCTGCTGGGTGATCTCGCGGGCCAGATAGGGCTGAAGTGCCTCCTGGTTCATCTCGTCGAAGGTGGGCTTCATGATGAAGAAGGTCAGGAACAGCGCCAGCCCCAGCAGCAACTGGTTGGGCGGGAGCTGCTGGGTGCCCAGGGCCTGTCTCACGAAGTGCAGGATCACGATGATCCGGGTGAAACTGGTGGCCATGATCAACAGAGCCGGCGCCAGCGCCAGCAGGGTCATCAGGAAGAGAATCTCGATGGCCACCACCATGTCGGGAGATCCCGTGCCCGCGCCGCCGAGGGCCACGGTCAACCCGGCCGGAGCTGCCGCGGCGGCCTGTCCCAGGGCGATGGCCGGCAGACCGGCAAGGCAGACGATCAGCGCCAGCATGTGTTTCATCGTGTGCCGTCCTGAGGGTCGTTGCGGAATGTGGACAGGACCGTGGCGAAGCCCGAGGCCTTGCCCGCAGCCGGTTCGATCAGCTCCTGGGCCTCGTCGCCCTCAAACCGGTCCAGAGTATGGATCCCCGCCTCGGAGACGCCCAGCACGAGCACCTTGCGCCCCACGCGCACCAGCACCACCTGACGCCGGGGTCCCAGCCCGCGCGCGGCCACCACGCCCAGCGGCGAAGGACCGACAGGCAACACGCCCGAGGCCAGCCGGAAGCGTTTCAGCAGCCAGAGCACGGCGCCCAGCAGCAGCAGCACCAGCACCACCCGAATCGCCAACTGCCCCATGCCTTCGCCCATTCCGGACGCGCCCGCGGCGGACACATCCAGCGGAAGCGTGTCCGCAGCCCGGGCAACCCGGCCCAGCAGGACCAGCCATGGGGTGACAAGCGTCAGGCGCAGGCCGTGCATCACAGTTCGGCGGGCAGCGAAGCCAGCCGCTCCTCGATCTTGACCAGCTCGGTGATGCGCACACCGAAGTTCTCGTCCACCACCACCACCTCGCCCAGGGCGAACTTCTTGCCGTTGACGTACAGCTCCACCGGTTCGCCGGTGAGCTTGTCCAGCTCGATGATCGCGCCGGGCGCCAGGTCGATGATCTCCTTGATCAGCATGCGGGTGCGGCCCAGTTCGATCACCACGGGCAGATGGATGTCCATCACGCGTTCCAGCCCCTCGGGCAGGATGCCGGCCATGCTCATGCCCCCATGGCGCGTGGGAGGCGGGAACTCCCCGAAACTGGCGGGCCGCACTTCCTTGGGCGCGGCCGCCGGGGCGGCTCCCTGTGACTCGGCAGCAGGCGCGCCGGCTCCGGCGCTGGCCGTGCGAGCCGTGCTCTCGCCCGTGATCATGCGTCCCAGACTGTCGCGCAGGCCGGGCTCGTAGAGCTTGAACATGCGGAAGTTGCCCTGGCCTTCGATCTCCACGGCGAAGCGCACCATGTGCCAGCCCGCGAACTGGCCCTCCAGCTCGGCGGCAGGCACGACGGCGGTCTGGTCCACTTCGGCGCGCAGCTCCACACCCAGCTTGGCGTTCAGCCGGCTGATCTCGGCGCCCATGACCTGGTTGATGCCCTCGAGGATTCCGTCCAGGTGTTCCTCGGGCATGAACTCCACCTGACCATCGCCCATGATCATGAAGTCGACGATCTTGGCCACCAGGGGCTTGTCCAGCAGGAAACTGATGCGGCCGGTGAGCACACGGTTGAACACCGCGTCCACGCGCACCAGCTCCTCGCTGCCCATGGCGGCCAGGTTGGCGGCGTCCGCCGTGTCCTGCCCCTCGTAGAACACCGTGGTATCCATGTTGATCACGGTCTTGAGGATCTCGGCAGCCTGCTCGGCGAACTGGAATTCCAGATTCTGGAAGGCTTCGTTGATTGCGGTGTGATCGGCCATCAGGCGTTGCCTCCAAAGAGTCGGGCGTTGGTGTCGTTGTGGATCGGATCCTCGATCTGGCTCACTTCCTTGCTGATCCGGAAGGCCTTGTGGATGCCCACCGTACCCGGACGCCCGAGGAACTTGATCTGCCCACCCACTTCCAGGGGCAGGTCGGCGTGTTCATTGATGTTGAGCGGCAGCACGTCCCCCGGCTTGAGCTGCAGATACTGGGCCATGCTCAGGCTGGTGTTGCCCAGCAGGGAGCGCAGGGTCATCGGGCTGCAATGCAGTTTGTGGATCACCTTGCGCTTGCTGTCGGAGGTGGGCGGGCGTGTGGCCAGGCTCATCCGGCTGCCCTGGGTCAGGAAAGGCAGCACCGGTTCCAGCAGGAAGTAGGGAATGCAGATGTTCAGCGGGAAGCTGAAGTTCATCACACGGATCTCGAAGAAGATCAGTGCGATGCTTTCGCTGGCAGGCGCGATCTGCACGAACTGGGGATTGCTCTCGAAGGTCTCCATGCGCAGTTTCATCGGCTGCACCATGTCCCACACATCGTTGAGACTTTCAACGAAACGGTCGATGGTGCGTGCGATCACGCTCTGCTCGATCATCGTGATTTCACGGGGCTCCGAAAGCTTCTCTCCCGTACCACCCAGCAGGCGGTCCACGATGTAGAGCACGAACTGCGGGCTGAGCTCCACGATCATCGAGCCGTTGTAGCTGGTGCTGCCCACGACGTAGATGCAGGACAGTTCGGGCAGGCTGATCTTGTACTCGGCGTAGGTCACCTGATCCATCGAGAGCAGGTTGATCTCGACCAGGCTGCGCATGGTGCTGGAGAGGAAGGTGCCCATGATGCGCGCGAATCCTTCGTGGATCGTGCGCAGGGCCCGCATGATGTCCTTGGTGATGCGGTCGGGGTGCTTGAAATCGTGGGGGCCCACATTGGCCTGCAGCGCCAGGGAACGCTTGGTATTGCCCTGGCCTTTGCCCCCCCCACCCTTCTTGCCTTCGCCAGGGTCGGAGCCCTGCACGGAAGACAGCAGGTCGTCAATCTCGTCCTGGCTGAGAATCTGGTCCATCGACATCCCGGGAGTTTGGGTCCTGCGAACTCGCTTTCCCGGGGAGATTGGCAAAGGTCGTGCCGAAAATGCGGAAGTTTGGAACTTGGCGTGGGGGCAGTGCCGAAGCCGATTCAGCGGAGGTGGCGAGGTCCGGGGGAGGGCTGGAACCGAGCGTGCAGGCAAAGGGTGCCGGGTGACGGGGCAGTTTCGACCCGGACAGGCTCAGGCTCCGGGTTTGCGGGCCGCGTAGATTTCGACCCGCCGGTTCTTGGCCCGGTTGGCGACGCTGTTGTTGGGCACCGCGGGCCGGAATTCGCCGAACCCCACGGCCACCAGACGGCGCGGTTCGTACCCTCCGGTGCGTTCCACGTACCTCAGCACGCGGGTGGCGCGGTCCACCGAGAGTTCCCAGTTGGTGGGAAAGCGCGCGGTATGGATGGGTGCGTCATCCGTGTGGCCTTCGATGCGCAGCTCCTCCACCGGATAGGTGGTCAGCACCTTGAGCACCGCGTCAATCACCGGGATGAACTGGGGTCTCAGGTCCGAGGTCCCCGGTTCGAAGAGCACCTGGTCCTGCATCACGAATCGCACGCCCGACTTGTCCCAGAAGACCTGGACCTGGTTCTCGATCTGCTGCTCCTCCAGCTCCTCGACCATTTCCTCGACAGCCTGGTTGAACTCCATGTCGCTGGTGCCGTCCGACGAATTGAACTGCACCGGACTCATCGAGGAATTGGGGTCGAAGAAGCCCTCGCCACCCTTGAGCGAGCCCATCGCCTGGCGGAACTTCACCACCTCCATGGACGAGAAGCTCACCAGCAGGATGAAGAACACCAACAGCAGACTCATCAGGTCACCATAGGTGGCCATCCAGCCCGGAGCCGTGATTTCCTTGGGTGCGCCGTCGTCCTCGTCGTCTTCCACGGGCGTCTTTCCAGATCAGGAGAGTCAGGCCTTTTCTTCCTGCTGCCGCTGATTGGGAGGCAGGAATGTATTCAGTCGGTCGGCCACGATGCGCGGATTGTCGCCGCTCTGGATGGCCAGAATGCCTTCCACGATCATCGCCTTGCGGGACTTCTCTTCCTTGGCGCGCAGGGCCAGTTTGCCCGAGACGGGCAGGCCGATCAGGTTGGCCATCATCGCGCCATAGAAGGTGGTGATCAGGGCGGTGGCCATGCCCACGCCGATCTTCGAGGGATCGTCCAGGGCCTGCAGCATCTGGATCAGTCCCACCAGCGTGCCAATCATGCCGAATGCCGGACCATAGGTCGCCACCTGCATGAAGAAATATCCGCCGTCGGAGTGGCGAGCCCCCTGGCTGCGCAGCTCGATGGCCATGATGGCCTGGATGGTCTCCGGGTCGGTGCCGTCCACGGCCAGCCGGATTCCGTTCTTGAGAAACTCGTCGGGAATCTCGGGCAGCATGCTCTCGATGGCCAGAATGCCCTCGCGGCGGGCCTTCTCCGCGATCTCGACCAGGGTGGTGATCGAGTCCTTCATCGACGGTTCCTTGTGCATCAGCGCCTTCAGGAAAACCTTGCTGGCCGACATCATGTTGCCCATGGGGAAATTCATGAACAGCGCGCCGATGGTGCCCCCCAGAACGATCAGCAGGGAGCCCACGTCAAAGAAGAACAGAGCTCCCGGCTTGGACGCGATCGCGAAGATCACGAAGCCGTAACCAAGCAGGAGTCCGATCAGGGTTGAAAGGTCCATCCGGGGCAGTTTCCCTTGAGATCACCAGACTGTCCGAAGCCCGACCTGTCCATTCCGTCACACGGGATCCACGTGACGCCGGCCGGGCAAGGGGCCTTTTCCTTATCGGCGACACACCGCGAAACTTGGGCCGCGAGGGCTCCGGAAGCAGCTTTGGACCGTTCTGTCAGAAGAAACCGCGAGGGCCGGAAGAAATGACCCCTTCTTCCGCGGAAACCCCTTCCCCCATCCGGTCACGGACGGGAGTAGGAGAATCCGGCGCATCCACTCACGAATCAGGCCAGGGTCTAGCGCTTGATCCGGATGACTTCGTCCAGCAGGGTATCGGCCGTGGTGATGATCTTGGCCGCGGCCTGGTATCCACGCTGGGCCACGATCATCTCGGTGAATTCCCGGGTCAGGTCGGCGTTGGACATTTCCAGATAGCCGGACTGGATCGAGGTGCTGTTGTTGAGTCCGGCCTGGATCAGACGGGCCTGCCCGCTGGCCCCGTTGGCCACGTAGGCACTCTCGCCCGCGGCGGTCAGGCCCTGCTCGTTGGCGAAGTCGGCCAGCACCAGTTGGGCCAGCGTGCGGCTGTGCCCATTGGTGAAGGCGCCCACGACGGTGCCGTCTTCCTGGATTTCCAGCTGCTCGAGCATGCCCATCGCGAACCCATCCTGGGCGTAGGCCTGGGTGCTGAAGTCTCGCGAACTCTGGGTGATGCCGTTGTTGCTGCCGATGGTGCCGGGGTCCAGCACGAGAGTCACTTCGGCCGCCCCGCCCGTCGGCAGGAAACTGAGGCCACTGGCTCCGCCATCGTAGGTGAACGTGGCCAGATTGCCCGCGCTGTCAAAGGATACGCTGCCGCTGCCGCCCCCACTGATCGTGGCGCCAGCCACATCGGCGTTCCAGAGCCAGGTGTTGTCCTCGGAAGAGCGGGTGAAGGTCACGTCCAGAGGCCAGGGCGTGCCCAGACTGTCGTACACCGTGATCGAGGTGCTGTGACTCGTGGGCTGGATTTCCAGGCTGAAACTGCCGTCGGTGAACCCGCCACTGGCCGACTCGATCATCAGGCCGTTGGGCAGCTCCAGCTGGCTCACCGCTCCGCTGCTGCTGCTGGTGACCTCGGTGATCGGTCCCAGGGAAAAGCTCTGGGTCTGGCCGTCCACGGCCAGAAAACTGCCGCTGGCCATCAGCTCGCCCGTTCCCTGAAGGGACACGGGAGCGCCAAGGGCCGAGTCGAGCGCCGCACCGGTGATCTCGAGACTGTTGCCCGCGCCCCAGACCTCGCCCACCAGCTGCAGGGTTCCCGACTGCGTGTTCCAGCCAAAGCCGGGAATCTGGTTTTCCATGCGCGTCAGCAGGTCCTCGAGGGTCGAGTCCAGGGTCAGCCCGTCCAGACTCACGCTGCGGTCCGAGCTTTCCCCTTCCTGCACGCGCAGGCTGGTCAGCTGGTCCAGCAGACTGGAGTCGCTGATCCAGGTGCTCAGAGGAGACTGCAGATCCGCGGTGGTCCGGGTGGTATCCTGGAGGCCCTGGCTGATCGTGTTGACCACGGTCACATCCAGGCTGCCACCCACACCGGCGGTGGTGGTGCCACTCACCGAACTGGCGTTGGCCGTGTTGCCCGCCAGCAGCGAGGCGGTGGACTGGCTGGCATCGGCGTCCAGATTGCTGCGGAACATCACGCGACCGGTGGCCTGGGGTTCTTCCTTCATGCCCAGTGGCAATGTGATCGCCCCGTAATCGGCCAGCGGGCCGAAATTGCCCGAGGCATCGGCCATCAGGCCCATCACCGAATTGCCGCCCGCATCCACCAGCGTGCCCAGGGCATTGAAGACGAAGGCGCCGTTGCGCGTGTACATGGTGCGCCCGTTGTCTTCGGTCATGAAGTAGCCCCGCCCCATCAGGGCCAGGTCGGTGACCTGCCCGGTCAGTTCCAGGCTGCCCTGTTCGTGGATCCGGTCGATCGAGCCCACGCTGGAGCCCAGACCCACCTGCAGCGGATTGCGGCCCTGGCTGGCATCCGAGGGGCCGGTGGCGTCCCGCAGGGTCTGGGAGAAACTGTCCTGCAGATTCACCCGACTGCGCTTGAAGCCCGTCGTGTTGGCGTTGGCCACGTTGTTGCCCACCACTTCCAGCTTGGTCTGCTGGTTGCGCAAGCCGGCGACTCCCGTGTACAAAGATCTCAGCATGGTTCACCTCACCGTTGGCGGCCCCGGCAGGCGGGACCGCAATCCTGTCACACTCTAGATGTTCTGACGCAAGCGATCGCCGGCACTGTTTCCGGGCACGACCACGAAGGGATCCTCGGGATCCGGACCGGGCTCCACCCCGGCATCTCCACCGGTCTCGCGCACTTCGCTGACCTGGGAGAGACTCAGTTCCATGCCGTCCAGCACCAGCCAGGCGATGCCGTCACGGAAACGCACACTGTCCACGGGAGCCACGATCAGGGCCCGCGCGGACAGGCTGGCTCCGGCGGTGTCCTCGCCCTCGATGCGGACGTGATAGGTCCCGTCGGGCAGGGTCCGGCCGTTGGCGTCCTTGCCGTCCCAGGCAATCTCTTCGGCGGGATCGTCCACCTCGAGCACGCGCACCACGCGTCCATCCTCGTCCGTGATGCTCAGGCTGAGGTGGCTGGGGGGCGAGGAAGCTTCCCAGTGGATCACGGTTCCGGAACCATCCAGGCGCACGCGGTCGTCCACGGCCACCACGGTCTGACCAATCAGGCCCGCAGCCATGTTGCTCTGCAGGGCACCGGCCACGGCCATGTCCTGCTCGAGGCCGTTCTGCAGGCTGGCGTTCATGTTCTCCAGCTGCTCCAGGCTGCTGAACTGGGCCAGCTGGCTCGAGAACTGCTGGTTGTCCACCGGATTCAGCGGGTCCTGATTGGCCAGCTGGGTCACCAGCAGACGCAGGAAGTCGTCCTTGCCCAGGGCCGACGCGCTGCCCGTGCCGCTGTCGAGTCGGCTGCCCGTGGTGGCGTACCCGGTGGGGGAAATGGTGCTCATGGGGTCTCCTCCCGTTGCTGGGCCGCCAGGGTTTCCTGGAAGGCCGATTCCATGCGGTCGCGCGCCAGCTGCCAGCCTGACTGGCGTGGATCACGCCCGGGTTGCCGTCCCTGGGACTGGCCGTCCCGGTTGTCCGGGTTGGCCTGTTCGTGACGGGTTTCGCCGCTGGAGAGCAGGTCCACCTTGTCCAGGCGGATTCCGCTGGCTGCCAGCTGGTCCTTCAGTTCGCCCAGAGCCTGCTCGATGCGGCGCCGGGGTTCCGGGTGCTCCACCAGAATCCGGATCTGGACTCCGCCATCGCGCTGCTCCAGACTCAGCTGCAGAGTGCCCAGTTCGGGCGGTTTGAGCTGGATCAGGGCTTCGCTCTTCTCCTTGCCTTCGCCCACCAGAAAGCGGATCTGGCCGCAGAGCGTATCCAGCAGGCCGCGCAGGTCACGCACTTCCATGCGTGAGTCGCCGGCCTCGGCCACCAGAGCCTTGAAACTTGCCGCAGAGCGCACACCCGTGTCAGCGACGGCGTTCCCCGCAAGTGCTCCAGGTACCGGTACGTCGGGAATCTCGACCCGCGGGGCGGCCGGGACTCGCCGGGTCTGGACCATTCCCGGCAGTTTCAGCGCCGGGACCGTCGGGGTCACCTTCTGGCTCACGCTTCCTGCGTGTGCCAGTCGGGAAGCCAGGCCGGCGGCTTCGGTTCGCCCCAGCAGACTGGTTTCGGGCAGGCGGAACAGCAGGGCTCCCCGCCGCTGGGGCAGCAGGATCAGGGGAATCGTCCTGCCTTCGGGCAGGCGAAATCCGCTGCCCTGGCGGGCCAGCGCGGCCCGCGCGGAGGGGCCTTCGGGTTTCCTGCGATCGGCGGCGGCCTTGCTGGCGGCGCGTGCTTCCTCGATACCGGTCGTGGCATGGGGCTGTGGCACGGCGGGCGAGTTCAGCAGTCCGGCCAGCTGCTGGGCGAAGCTGGCGGCCACGGTCTGGGTGCCATCCGGGTTCTCGGCCTGAGCGTTGCCGCCGCTCTTCAGGGGAGCCTCGGTCATGCTGGCCTGCCCACCGGCGGGGATCACGGGAAGTCCGATCATCGCCGCTGGCCCGCCTGTTTGAGAGTGGCGCGTTCGCGAATCAGCCGGGCGATTTCCGCCGCCTTTTCCGGGGGCATGGCCGCCAGAATCTTGGCGGCCGTGCGCTCCTCGATGCTCAGCAGGATTCCGGCCACCGCCGCGTTGTCCATCTTCAGCATCACGGGCGCGGCCTTGGCGGGCTGCATGGATCCGAAGACCCGGGAGAGACGCTCCAGGTCCTGGTCCTTCAGGTCCACCTTGCGGTCGTCCATGGTGCCCAGCTCGGCCTGGAGCTGCTGCAGGCGCGTGGTGAGAGCCTCGGTGGAATCCTTGAGGATCGCCACTTCCTCGTTCTTCTCGAGCACGTGATCCACCAGCTCGTCCACCACGATGCTCAGGCTGTCCTGGAGCAGGCTGTCGACCACGGCCACCGTGTCGGCGACCAGTTCTTCCTGGACCTGGGCCAGAGGCACCGTGACCTGGCTGCGCACATTGCGGAAGTAGAAGAACATGCCCGTGTTGACAATGGCCATCGAGAGCAGGAAACCAGCCACGATCAGGAGCGTGGTCTTGCGTTTGCCCTTGCCTTCGGCCTTCGCGGACTCGTCACCCGCCGGGTTCTCGTCACCGGGCTTGCCGCCCTTGCCCGGATTCAGGCCGTCGGGCTCGCTGTCCTTGTCCGGCTTCTTTGACGCCTTGGCCATGATTGCTCCTCATCAGACTTGTCCGCCGGGCGGACCCGCGGTCTACGATCCCGGGGTGAAACGGGAGGCCATTTCCCTGGGCAGTGAATCCAGCAGGGCACGCCGCTGCCGGGGTTCCAACCTGCCCAGGACACGGGCTCCTTCCTGCGTTCCCAGCCGTTCCAGCATCCGGGCCGCTCCACGACTGGGCAGGTGACGCAGGGTCGAGGCCAGCAGGTCCAGATCTTCGTCGGCCAGCACGCGTACACGCGCCGGTGTGGTATCCACCGCCTCGGGCAGGCGACGGGCCGCGCCGCGTCCCAGACTGTCTTCCCGCGTCTGCTGCTCGCGCCGTGCGCTCAGCCGTTCCTGCACACGCTGGGCGATCTCGCGGTGCAGCGAATCGGCCAGCAGGGAATCACGACGCATGTGCGCCAGACTGTCCGCCGGTTGACGCAGGCGCGCCAGAGGTTCCTCGAAGCGCGTGCGGAAATCCTCTCGGTACCACCAGTACCCGGCCGCGGCCAACGCGCCCGCGAGCAGAAAGGCCAACAGGGCGGGCAACACGCTGCCCCGGCTGCCGCCGTCAGGTTCAGCGCTGCTCATGGTCTTCCCCGGGTGTGGCCCGCTTGCGGCGCCACCAGAGCCTGCCACCGGTTTCATCCAGTTCGCCCTGCTCGAGGCGCTTTTCCTCGAAGGCGCGGTCTTCCTGCCAGTTCTCCTCCAGCCGGTCGAGCACACGACGCTCCTTGAGCGCCTCCAGCAACCGCTCGCGCGCCACCCGCAGCCGTGGTTCCAGCTCCACCAGACGGCGATTGCGCAGGGCCAGCACACTCTCCTGACGGGTGAGATACCCCGACAGCAGGGACCAGCGTGAGACCTGAAGCCCCTGCTCCAGCTCCTGTCCCAGTTGTTCACGTGCCTCTTCCAGATGCCCGCGTGCCTCTTCCAGTGCCTGGATCCGCAAGCGCTGCTCGCCCAGTTCGCGGGCCAGTTCCTGGCGTCTGCGTTCTTCCAGGCGGGTTTTCAGGGCCTGCAGCCGGGCCAGTCGGAAACGAGTGGAACTCATGCCAGGGCCGCTTCCAGTTGCTCGAGCGTCGTCTCGAACCCACAACCGTCGGCGACGGCCTGGGCCAGAAAGGCCTCGATGCGGGGCATGCGGGCCAGCGCGCCATCGATCTCGGCGCTGCTGCCTTTCTGGTAGGCGCCCACCTGCACCAGATCGAGGGCATCCTCGTGTACGGCCAGATCCTTCAGCAGCTTGCGCGCCAGTTGCTTCTGCGTGTGTGAGGCCAGCACACTCATCAGGCGGCTGATGCTGGCCAGACAATCGATTGCCGGATAGCGGCCGCGGTCGGCCAGCTTGCGCGAGAGCACGATGTGCCCGTCGAGAATGCTGCGTGCGGCATCGGCAATCGGATCCATCAGGTCATCGCCATCCACGAGCACCGTGTAGAAGGCCGTGATGCTGCCCGCATCGGAGGTGCCCGCCCGTTCCAGCAGGGTTGGCAGGAGAGTGAATACCGAGGGTGTATACCCCTTGCTGGTGGGGGGTTCGCCCGCCGAGAGGCCGATCTCGCGCTGGGCCATGGCCACCCGGGTCAGGCTGTCCATCATCAGCAGCACGTCCAGACCCCGGTCGCGGAAACTCTCGGCCACCGCGGTGGCCAGCAGGGCCGCCCGCTTCTTCTGGAGGGGCGAGCGGTCGCTGGTGACCGCAATCACCACCGAGCGCGCCAGGCCCTCGGGACCCAGTTCTTCCTCAATGAACTCCCGCACCTCGCGCCCGCGCTCGCCCACCAGGGCGATCACGCTCAGGTCGGCGTTCGTGTTGCGCGCGATCATGCCCAGCAGGGTGGACTTGCCCACACCCGAGCCAGCGAAGATGCCCACGCGCTGCCCGCGTCCGCAGGTCAGCAGGCCGTCGATGGCCCGCACACCCGTGGTCAGGCGTTCGCGGATCCGGGGCCGGGCCAGCGGCGAGGGCGGTTCCCGATGCAGGGGGGCCTGGCCATTGACCAGCAGCGGCCCCAGCCCGTCGATGGGACGGCCCAGCTCGTCGATCACGCGGCCCCGCAATCCGTCGCCACAGGGCACGGTCGGACTCTGGGGACTCAGGCGCACCCGGTCCCCCGGGGTGATGCCCGTCAGTTCGCCCAGCGGCATCAGCAGAGTGGTGGCCCCTCGAAAGCCCACGATCTCGGCCTGCATGTCCTGGCGTCCCGCGCGCGAGCATTCGATGCGGCAGGAATCTCCCAGCGACCCGGCAGGACCGCGGCTCTCCACCAGGATGCCCGTGACGCGGTCGACGATGCCATGCACGGGCCAGGGTGCCCGCAGGGTCGCGCGGCTCAGCAGACGTGTGCTGGTGGCGGCGTTCATGGCTGCTCTCCCGAGGGGGGCAGCTGGGGCAGCTGGGGCAGCTCGGCTTCGCTCAGCTCTTCGGCGTCCAGCGCTTCCAGCAGCACCTGCTCCAGTTCCTCCAGCATCTCGCCGGGCACGGCTTCCACCAGGCCACGAGCCAGTTCCAGACGGCAACTGCCCCGAGGCACTTCGGGGCTGGCCAACCATTCGATGCGCCCGCCCAGATCCCGCTGCAGGGCCGCCAGACCTTCGTCCTTGAGCAGCAGCTGGCGATCTTCGGGATGCAGGCGGAAACGGTAAGTGCTCTCGCCCACCCAGTAGTCCAGCAGGCGGCGGATCTGGCCCTTGAGCGCCTCTCCGGGCAAGCCGGGTTCGCGGCCCAGCACGCGCCCGGCCATCCAGCGGGCGAAGCGCAGCAGTTCGCGATCGGCATCACGCTGCTGATGGCGACCGCGCTCGCGCATTTCCGCCTCCAGGGTCTGCAGCAGAGTGAACTGGGCCAGCAGTTCCTGGCGGGCTTCCGCGCGCCCCGACTCGCGTCCCTGCTCGAAGGATGAATCCTGAGCGGACTTGAGATCGTTGGAGAATTCCCCATAAAGGTCAACGATTTGCGAACGAAGGGCATCGCGCTCGGCCTGCAGGCTGGCGATGCGTCGACGGTACACCAGCAGGGCGATGTCCTCGCGACGCCGCCGCTCGTCGCGCTGGCTGAAGTCGGCCTGTTCCTGACGGTTGGCGGTGTCCAGCCAGACAGGGGAGCCGGCAATCGTCTGTTCGGATGAGAGCAGGGGTGTCGTCATGGATCAGACCATCATGTCGCTGCCACCGGAGTCGCCCAGTGTCAGCTGACCTTCTTCTTCCATGCGCCTCACCACCTCGATGATGCGCTGCTGCACTTCCTCCACCTCCCGCAGGCGCACCGGCGGCATGTATTCCAGTTCTTCGCGGATCATTTCCGCCGCACGGCTCGAGATGTTGCTGAGCAGCTTGTTGCCCAGTTCGTTCGAGCAGGCCTTGAGGGCCATGGTCAGATCCTTGTTGTCCACTTCCTTGAGCAGCTTCTGGATGCTGCGGTCGTCCAGGCTGATCAGGTCCTCGAAGGTGAACATCAGGTTCTTGATCTCGCTGGAGAGGCTCGGGTCCACCTGCGACAGGCCGGCCAGCACGGTCTTTTCCACCGTGTTGCCCGAGTAGTTCAGAATCTCGGCGGCGGCCTTGACACCACCCAGCTTGCTGGCGGCCTTGCTGAAGTCGATGTTGCGTTCCAGCACGCGCTCGACGCTCTGGATGGTGTCGGGGCTGACGCGCTCCATGCGGGCGAAACGCAGCACCACTTCCTGCTGCACCTCGGCCGGCAGGTTGCTGAGAATGTCCGCCGCCTGGGTGGGGGCCAGCTGGGTCATCACCAGGGCGATGGTCTGGGGGTGTTCGCGCTGCAGGAAACTGAGCAGCTGGGACGGATCCACATCCTTCAAGACATTGAACCCCTTGATCTGCAGGCTGGCCTTGACACGCTTGATGACTTCGATCGCGCGGGTTTCGCCCAGGGCCTCCTGCAGGACCGACTGGGCGTAGCTGATGCCACCTTCGGAAATGAAATCGGTGGCCATGACCATGTCGTGAAAGTCCAGCAGCGATGAATTGAGCACTTCCACGCGCACGTTGCTGAGCTGGATGATCTGGGAGACGATGGCCTCCACGTCGGAATTGTCGAGAAACTTCAGGATCTCACTCGCCGCCTCGGTGCCGACGGTGATCATGAAGGCGGCCACCCGCTGCAGGGAGGTCAGCGACTCGTACTCTTCCTGGACATTGCGTTCAATCGTCATCTCTCAGTTCCCCAACCAGGCTTTGACAAGTTTGGCCGCTTCTTCAGGGTGATTCTTGCAGTAGCCCACGACCTTGGCATGCAGCTTGAGGCGCTTGCGCTGCTCGGGCGAGCGTCCGGCCTCGGCATCCATCAGCAGGGTGCTGTCGTCCACCTCGGCCTCGGGCTCTTCGAGACCTTCCTCGGTCATGATCAGGCTGCGCTTCTCGTCGAAGGCCTGGCTGATGGTGTGGTTGATCCTGGCCAGGGTGCTGCGCAGGACGCTCAGGAAAATCAGGATGCCCGCCAGGAAGAGCACCTTGCGCAGAATGTCCAGCCAGACATCCTGGGTCTTCAGCTGCCGCAGCAACGTGTTCTCGGTTTCTTCCTGGGTCGAGTCGAAGGCGATGTTCTGCGCCACGATCTGGTCACCACGCCGATCGTCAAAGCCCACGGCGGTCTTGACGATCTGTTCCAGCTTCTGCATTTCCTCGGGCGTGCGGGGCACATAGGTGGTTTCGCCCTCGCCACCGGGCACGTAGTTGCCGTCCACGACCAGCGAGATGCTCAGCCGGCGGATGGCCCCGTACTCGCCCTTGAGGTGTTCGAGAATCTCGTTGACCTCGTAGTTGGTCACCGAATTCTCCTGGGCCGTCTGCGAGGTGTCCTGGGCGCTCGAGGACTCTTCCTGGCGCTCCTGGCTGCGCACCACCTGATTCTGGGGATCGAAGGTGCGACTGGTCTTTTCCAGCACGGTGAAGTCCAGCTCGGAGGACACGCGCACCACCGAATGCCCCTTGCCCAGCACCTGATCCAGCAGGTCCTGGGCGGCCTTGGAGAGGTAATTGTCCTTGCGCCGGGTCAGCTCGAGCTGCTTGTTGGTTTCGCCGAAGGCTCCTTCCGACTCGGTGCTGGCCTCGGTGAGCAGGCGACCCGCGCCATCCACGACCGTGACCCGACCGGGGTGCAGGCCTTCGACGCTGGAGGCGACCAGGGCCACCACGCCTTCCACTTCGGCACGGGGCACGTTGCGATTGGGGTCGGTGATCACCGTGACACTGGCGGTCACGGGAATCTCCTCGTCGCTGAACAGGCTGGGCTTGGGAGTGACCACGTGCACGGTGGCCCGAGTGACCCAGTCCAGCTCGGAGATCGTGCGCGCCAGCTCTCCTTCGAGAGCGCGTTTCTCCATCATCGCCATTTCCCGGTCGCTGATGCCCAGACGCTGCTTGTCCAGCAGATCGTAACCGGGAGTGCGTGCCACCGGTCCGCCCTTGGCGGCCAGCTTGACCCGCACACGGTAGAGATCCGCCCGATGGACCTCGATGGCCGTGCCACCCTTGGTCAGGCGGTTGGGCACGGTCTGGGCCTCGAGCTCGTCGATCACGCGGGCCGACTCGACCTCGCTGAGACCGGAATAGAGCACGGCCCAGTCGGGCCGGGTGGCCCAGTGCAGCAGGCCACCCGCCAGCAGCAGGGCCAGCAGTCCGCCTCCGCCGACCAGCAGCAGCTGGCGGCGCCCCACGCGACGCGCGTACTCGATGAGGGGACCGAAGGTCTGGTTGAACCACTCGGGCATGGACGGCTCCTAGATCTGCATCCGCATGATTTCCTTGTACCCGTCCAGCAGCTTGTTGCGCACTTCCACCAGGAAGCTGAAGCTGGTGCGCGCCTTCTGCAGGGCCAGCATGGCGTCGTGCACGTGTTCCACCTCGCCGGCCATGAACCGCAGGGCCATGTCGTTGGCGCTCACCTGCTGTTCGTTGACTCCGTGCACCACATCCTTCAGTGTGTCACCGAAGCTGGGGCCATTGCCCGGACCCGTATCGCGCAGGCGCGGCAGGCCCTGGGTCTCAAGCCCGCCCGAACTGGCGCGGATCCGTTCCAGGGGTGATACCATGGCCATCTCAGATCTCCAGGGATTTGGCGGCGATGTCCTTGGCGGCCTTCATTGCGGTCAGGTTGGCTTCCCAGGCCCGCGACGCGAGCACCAGGTTGGTCATCTCCTCCACCACGTTGATGTCCGGATAGGCCACGTAGCCGTTCTCGTCCGCGTCCGGGTGATCCGGATCGTATTCCAGCCGCGGACGCCGGTTCTGGACTTCGACGCGTTCGCTCACACCGCGCAGCTCGCGCTCGGAATCCGCGATCCGGTCGCCCGACAGATGCCCGGGATGGGTCGCCTGCAGACGGCCGCGCACTCCCTCGGGAAATCCGATCGGCTCGGGGTTCTCTTCCATCACCACGATCCTGGGCTGGTAGGGTCCGCCATTGGCACCGCGGGTGGTGGTGGCGTTGGCCAGGTTCTCACTGATCGCGTCCATCCGGCGCCGCTGGGCACTCAGGCCGCTGCGGCTGATGTTCAGGCTGTGGAACACGGTGGGATCGGCCGGGCTGGTCTTCATGGCGCGGGCTCCTAACGTGTGCCACGGATGGCCAGTTGCAGGGTGTCGAAGGACCCCCGCACCAGCCGCGTGGTGTAGTTGAAGGTCAGCAGGGCCCGGGAGAGCTCGGTCATTTCCCGGTCGATGTCCACGTTGTTGTGTCCGTTCCAGTAGTCCTGCGCGGAATCGATCTCGAGCTCGGCGTCCACCTCGGCCAGTTCACCGGGCTTGGGCAGGTGATCGGGATGGGTCCGGATCAGGCCGTCCGAATCGGTGCCCAGGGCTTCCTTGAGCTGATCCTCGAAGCTGACGGTGCGCCGCTCGTAGCCATCGGTTTCCGCATTGGCCACGTTGTTGGCGATGGCTTTCTGGCGCAGGGCGTAGGCATCCAGCCCTTTCCCGGCCAGGGGAATCACGGTACGGTCGAACAGCAGGCGTTCAGTGGTGCTCATGGGACATTCCTTGGCTGTATCGTGCGTGCCCCCACGGACTGTGTCTGGGCAGGGACGGACTGCCGGGGCTTCAAGCAATTGCCGTGCCATGCAGGTGAAATCGTCCAGGCTCTTGTAAACAAAGGGGTTCAGTTCCAAACTGCGGAAGTTTTGAACTGGAGGAACGGGGCCGGAATTGCCACCGGATTCCCGGGGAGGGGAAAATTTCGCCCCACTCGCGGGAGTGGGCGGACTTGCCAAAAACACTACCTTTGCCCGTCGCTGACCGGCCTTCCTGCCGGAATGACTCTGCACCACATCTCGAAAGGATCCTGACATGCGTGTCGTGCCACGTTTGATCGCTCTGCTCAGCCTCGCCGTGGTTCTGGGAGGATGTGTGGCGGGCCAGCAACTCATGCAGGCGATGGCGCAGGAGATGCAACGCCAGAACATGGGGCAGGAACTGGGGGTGCATCAGCCCGGCAAGACGGCGACGGCCCTGAATGCGGCCAAGCCCGACAGTGCGTCGGCCGAGCTCGATTCGCTGTTCAAGCTGATCTCGCAGGATGTGGGCATCAATCCCGACGAAGGCCATGTGCAGAAGCTGATCTGGCGCACCCGCGTGATCCGGATGAACGCCGAGACCGCACGCCAGGCGATCCAGAACTGTCGGACGGAGATCTTCAACATCGCGGCCAACACCGAGCAGCTCCGTGCTCTCAAGGAGATGGACGCACAGATCGACACCGCGCAAGGTGCGGCCAAGGACGAGCTGATCGCCGCGCGCAAGCGCTACGAGGAAGCCGCCATCGATTCGGCCCGCAACGACGGCAGCCTCGAGCAGAAGCGTCTGGGCACCGACCAGGCGGCTCGCGTGGGCCTGCTGCTGTACAACCTGGGCGTGGCGGGCATCTGCGACAATCTGGCCCTGCGCCACCTGCCCAACATTGACAACGACTTCAAGGAAGTGAAGGCCGACCTCTTCGATCGCGGCGGCTCCAACGCCCTCTGGGCGGGCATGAGCCTGGGTGTGTACGCCAAGGAATTCCTCGCCATCCCGGGCGACCTGATCCACTTCGGCATCGAATTGCCCAAGCAGCTCTTCGCGATCGGCAATCTGGTGGGCACCATTGGCGTGCTCAAGAAGAACAACCAGATCGAGGAACGGGAAGCCAAGCCCGGCGACAGTTTCCAGTCGCTTGAAGAGTTCTGAGCACTCCATGATCCCGCAATGAAAACCGCGGCCGGGGGCATGCCCCTCGGCCGCGGTTCTGCATGCATGGCGTGTGTCTCCAGTGGAGCCGGTCGGCGGAGCCCCCCGGACTCCCGTGTGCTAGCGAAGCAGGGTGATTCTCCGGGAGAGGCTGCGGCCTTCGTGCTCCAGAAGCAGCAGGTAACTGCCGCTGGCCGCGGGCGCCCCGCCGGCAGTCCGTCCGTTCCAGACCAGCGAGTGCATGCCAGCTGGCTGTGCGCTGTCGAGCAACTGGACCGTCCTGCGTCCCTGCAGGTCGTACACGGCCAGACTCACATGACCGGCCGCGGCGGTGCGGAACGCGATCCGGGTCTCGGGATTGAAGGGGTTGGGCCAGTTGGGCAGCAGCTCCAACCCACCGGGAGTGGTGACCGGGGGCTCCTCCACACCCGTGCCGGCCATCACCAGCACACTTCCGTTGCTGCGGCGCACCACGGGATAGCCCTCGTCGAACAGCGCCTCACTCAGTTGCAGACTCAGGGTCTGGCCGGGAATCGCTTCGGGGTCCAGTTCGCAGACGAACCAGATCAGGGGCAGGCCCGCCGTGTCGGGAATCTGGCCCGAGACCGAGAAGGCCGCACTCAGCGAGTCCCCGAAGAAGGCCGTGTCGCCCAGATTCTCGCAGAGACTGTTCTCGGTGACCACGCCCGTGATGTTCAGCACTCCGGCGGTCCAGCTCAGGGCGCACTCGAAGGACTGCACGCTCAGGCCCACCAGGCTGTCGCAGTGCAGGGGCACCAGCGCGCTGCCGCCCTGGGCCACTTCCACGGACGTGCCCAGCCGGAGATCCAGATCCACCACCTGCCAGAAACCGGTCTCGGCGGTCTGCCCCAGCTCGTCAATGCCGGAGATCCTGGTCTGCCCTCCGCTGAGCGCGTGAAACACACCACCGGCATCCACGATGCCCACCAGCGGGTCGCTGCTGCTCCAGCTGATCGCGCCGTTGGGGGTACCCGTCACGCTCACGGTCTGCGATTCTCCGCGCTTCAAGGTGGGACTCAGAGGTCCCAGCGTGTACGTGCCGGTGGCCGCCAGATTCACGGTGCCATTGCTGCGCAGCACGCTGTTGTTCTCGTCCAGGCTGGCCTGGTCCAGGGTCACGGCGTTGAAGAGCGAGCTGCCCGGGGTGCTGTGAAGTCGCAGAATCAGCAGCGTCCCCTCGCCATTGAGCACGCTGGCATCGGCTCCGACCACGGTGATCAGGTTGCCATTCTGCACGGCCTGCAGGCCCGCCCAGTTCTCGCAGAGGGTGCCCGCCGTCTCCACACCCAGCAGACTCAGCCGGTTCGAGCCCAGATTCACGGTGCACTGCAGACTGTTGAAACCGCGGGAGTCGGGATTGTCGAGCATCAGCTGCAATTCAAGGTCGCTGCCCGCGGTGCCCGTCAGATCGACCACCGAGATCCCATGACTGTAGACCGTGATCAGCTGGCTCTGGCCGTGTGATCCGGCACCATCATCCAGCAGGACCCGGGTCTGGCCCTGGCCGCCCGCAGTGAACACCCCGCCGGCATCCACGCTGCCAACGCCAGGATTGAGGCTGCTCCAGACCAGAGGTGGCACGGCGGCCACGCAGGTGTAGGGCACCGTGTCCCCAATCAGCAGGTTCTGCACTACGTTGGGTTGCAGGGTCAGCACCGGGGGTGGCGAATGGGTCAGGTACCCCTGATCCAGTCCGACCGAGGGTCCGCCCTCGTTGATGATCACGTTGGACATGCTGGACCAGCCAGTGCCCGAGATCAGCGCACGCACTTCCACCAGAACACCGGTTCCGCTGAGCACGTTGCTCGAGGACGCTGCCAGTTGCAGCAGATTGCCATTCGTGGACACGCTCAGGTCCGCGCCTTGCTGGTTCAGCATGCCACTGACCGGGTCGACACCCAGGGCGGTCCAGTTGCCGGGCAGAGCCAGCTCCAGTTCCAGCGCCAGAGCGGCGTCCGTCACCGGAATGCTGGCGAGAATCGGGATCAGCACTTCCGTGCCGGTGGGCACCGCGAAGGTCTGGTCTTCTATGGTCAGGCTGGCGGCCCTGCCCACAAGGGGCAGGACCAGCAGCAGGCCGAGCAGGGTTCGCATGAGTCGTTCTCCCTGGCTTGTCATTTGAGCAGGGTCATGCGCAGGGTCCCGTGGACCGTGGCTGACTCAAGACTCAGGATGTACACGCCCGACGCCACTCCCAGACCGGCCTGGTTGGTTCCGTCCCAGCGCAGTTCGTGGTGCCCGGCGGGCAGCGGCCCCTGGTGCAGCGAGCGCACACGCTGACCGGCGATGTTGTACACCGTCAGGCTCAGGTTCTGGGCCTGGGGCAGGTCAAAGGCGATATGAGTGGCCGGGTTGAAGGGGTTGGGCCAGTTGGGATACAGCTTGAAGCTGGCGGGCAGCTCGCTGGCCACCTCCGTGCTCGCTCCCAGGGTATGACCGTTGACCCAGGCACCTTCCAGTTCCAGCAGCGACTCGACGGGCTGGGCACCCAGGACGTGCACCTGCAGCTGCAGGGCCTCTTCCAGCGGACTCAGGGTGGCCAGGGCCACGCGCAGCTCGCCCGCTTCGCTGTGCCAGCGCAGGGTCACACCGGGCTGGCTGCAGCTCACGTCCACGATCTCCAGCGCCGTGTCGTCAATGCTCCAGTGAGCTTCGAATCCCTTGAGCGTGTTCTCTCCCGTCAGCTGCAGCTCCAGCACCCAGCCATCGCCTTCGGGACGGGCCTGGGCATCCAGTTCGGTGTCCGGATCGAAGGGCTCTTCCGGGGTGGCCGAGAGCTCGCCGGGGAAGGTGGTGAGGCTGCCCACCACATACTGCAGGATGTAGGCCGGGTCCACCGCGTCCACCACACCGTCACCGGTCACATCGGCCACCGCCAGCTGCAGCGGGGTCAGGACGATGCCACCCACCAGATGGCTCAGCACCAGACTGGCGTCGTAGGCATGGATCTCGCCGTTCAGGCTCACGTCACCCAGGCGGGGCAACTGCAGTACGGTGGTCCAGGGCTCGTAGTCCACATAGTCGGAGACGACGTCGCCCAGTCCGCCGGGATTGTAGAAGCCACCGTTGCCGGTGTCATCGCTGGCGTCCAGCGGTCCGCTGCTGTCGCCCCACCAGTTGTTCTCGGCCACCACGGTGATCGAGGTGTTGGTGTTCTTCACCCCGTAGTACAGGTTGTTGATGAAGTCGCAGCCGCTGATCACCGGGTTGCTGGCACCGCGGCAGGACACGCCGATGTTGCCGTCGGTGAAGGAGCAGTTGGTGATGCTGGGGCTGGCGCTGTTGGCGTCGATGGCGCCGTAGGTGTTGCCATAGCCCCAATAGCGGAACATGCACCAGTCGAAGTTGCAGAGCGCGTCCCAGGAATCGCTGTCCACGTAGATCGCGTTGTTCTGGCGCGAGGGCGAGGTGGCGTTGCCGTCGGTGTTGGTGTCGCCTCCGTAGTAGTCATCCGCGATGTGGGTGAAGATGATCTGCTGGTCGGGGTCGGATCCGCCAATGGCATTGATGCCCTTGTGCACCAGAATCGAGCGACCGTTGACGCCCTTGATCACGATGCCCGGCGCGATCGAGAGTTCGGCGCTGCTGCCCACGGTCAGGTTGTCTTCCAGCACGTAGACCAGGTTGGCGATGCCGTCGCTGGACTTCTGCACCATCGAGATGTTCTGGGCCAGGGTCTCGCCCTTGATGCCGATGCCCTGGTACCCATTGCCATAGCCGAAGACGGTGGACGAGTAGTCCACGTTGCTCACCAGCGACTGGTACACGGGGCTGTACTGGGAATTGTCAATGGTGACCGTGTTCATCACTGGCTGGCTGTTGCCGTCGAAGAACACTCCGTGCTGGCAATTGTCGAAGAGGCTGTTGTTGATGGTGGGCGAGGCACTGGTGCACTTGACGCCGGAATAGGCATGGCGGAACTCGCTGTTCTCGATCAGGCAGTTGGCGTCCACGCTGATGTCGGCGAACTGCACCCCATTCCAGTTGGTGTACAGGGGCGTGGTGGCCAGACCGTTGTCCTGGGTGTCCAGCGGGTTGCCCACCGTGTCATCGGCCAGTCCGACCAAGGTCACGCCGTCCATTGCCAGGCTGCCGTTGACCAGCACCGTTGCGCTGGCGCACTTGATCACCACGCCCGGATCGATGTCCAGGTGGGTGGTGGAATTGACAGTCAGCGTCCCGGAGAGGTAACGCGTGATGTTGGTGTAGCCACCA
Source organism: Candidatus Delongbacteria bacterium (assembly GCA_020634015.1). NCBI lineage: Bacteria > Candidatus Delongiibacteriota > Candidatus Delongbacteria bacterium. The sequence goes on from JACKCN010000007.1 coordinate 67,826, forward strand.
AAGTCCATGGGCTGCAGCACGGTGTTGACCGCGAGCGCCTCGGGATAGATCTCGACCGCCTGGACTTCCACGTTGAAGAACTGGTTGCCGCTGAAGGAAGGAGTGGACACCAGGGACATGCGTACCGGGCAGACATCCATGTTGACGAAGGTGTTGTCTTCCACGATCGGTGCCGCGGCGCCGATGATGTCCAGACCCCAGCGCCCGTTGGTGATTTCGCAGTTGCGGACTTCCGGCGAGGCCGAAAGGCAGCGGATCAGACCGTAGTACTGGCCCGCCCAGCCTCCATAGCGGACCACCGCGTGCTCCAGCACGCTGTTGTTGCCCGAGGACTCCTGGAATGTGATCCAGCCCCAGTTGGCGACGCTGGGCGAGGTGCCGCTGCCGTCTTCGTTGGTGTCGCCACCCACCGCATCGTCCAGCACCGAGGTCAGCACCACCCGGTTGTTGACCTGACCGAGCATGCTCAGGTCACCCAGCACGCTGATGTTGCCATAGGTCAGGAATTTGGCCACCACGCCTTCGTCCATGATCAGGTGGCCACTTTCCTGGATGATGAAGGTGGTCAGGAAGAGGTAGGTGAAGTTGTTCACTCCCGCCACGTTGCGCTGGGGCAGGGTGGCGGTCACGGTCAGAGGCTCGCTGATGATGCCCAGAGCGAAGTAGCCATTGTTGACGAAGGTGTTGTTGAAGGAAATCACCGGATTGGAGGTCACGGCCATGTAGATCGGTGTGCTCTGACTGCTCTGGATGGTGCAGTCGCTGATCGTGGGGGCACTGGTGCCGCGGATCGAGACTCCGAAATAGTTTGCCGTGAGAATGCTGTTGTCGATGGTCGGCGCCGAGTTCTCGCAGCGGATCGCGCCGTCGCTGCTGGTGCCACCGTAGGAGATCAGCGCATTGGAGATGTGGCAGTTGGGGTCATCGGCGGTGGCCCGGAAGTCGATGCTGCCCCAGTTGGAATAGCTCGGGCTGGTGGCGCTGCCGTCGTTGTTGGTGTCGGCCGGATCACCGTGGTTGTCGTCCTTGAGCGAGGTGATCACCACCGGGTCGGTGAGCGTGCCTACCGCTTCCAGGCTGCCGTCCACCAGAATGTCCACACCGGCGGCGCGCACCTTGAGCACCACGCCCGGATCAATGATCAGGTGGGTGCCGCTGTCGATGCGCAGGTCATCTTCCAGCAGATAGGTGATGTTGCCGTAACCGGCCAGGCTGCGCTGGAACAGGGTGCAGCTGGTGCCCAGATACTCGCCCAGGATTCCCAGACTGGTCCAGGCATTGTTGCTGTATACGATGTTGCTGAAGGTGGGCGTGGCCGCCACCGACATGGTGATCGGCGAACGGTCGTGGTTGCTGAAGGTGCAGTCGCTCACCACCGGGTTGCTGTTGCCGAAGATCATCAGGCCATGGTCGTTGTTGTCAAAGAAATCACAGTCGGCAATCGTGGGCGAGCTGTCGAAGAGGCCCACGGCCGCCCAGCGGTACATGCCGTCCAGATTCGTGTGCCAGTACCCTCCGGCGTAGCGGATGTTGAGATGGTCCAGCCCGCCGGTCGAGCTTGTATACGCGATCCCGCGCCAGTCTCCGGCTGCGGGCGAGGTGATGCTGCCGTCGTTGTTGGTGTCCGCCGGGTTGCCCCAGTTGTCGTCCTTGACGCTGGTGAAGGTCACCGGCTGGGCCAGCGTGCCATTGATGTTGAGAGTGCCGCTGTTGATCGAGAGGCCATAACTGGCGCTGGTGAACTTGACCACCACCCCGGGATCCACGGTCAGCGCGAGGCCGCTGGGCACGGTGATGTTGCCGGCCACCACGTAGGTCACATTGGGCACACTGGTGAAATTGCGCACGGGCAGGAACCCATTGGAACTGAGGGTCTCGGGAATGATCCCGATGGCGTCATAGCCATTGTTCGAGGTGCTGAAATCGTTGCCACTCATCACGGGCAGCGAGCTCAGGCTCATGTAGATCGGGGTGTTGGTGGCCACCGCGAAGTTGCAGTTGGTGATGTTGGGCGTCGAGACCCCGGTCATGTGCAGCGGATAGGTGCTGTTGCTGAACAGACAGTTGTCGAAACTGGGGCCGGCGTTCTCGGTGTAGATCGCCGAGGTGCCGAAACGCACGGTGGTGTATTCCATGGTGCAACCGGCATCGTTGGAGTCACCGTAATAGTAGATGCGCTGCCAGTTGGCGGCCGCGGGCGAGCTGGCGGGGCCGTCGCCGTTGGTATCACCCAGCACATTGTCGTCGCGGATGCTGGTGATCCAGTTGTTCTGCAGGGCCGTGCCGTTGCAGGCGAAACTGCCGTGTACATAGAGATAGGAAGAGATGGCCATCTTGAGCACGGTGCCCGCGGCCAGGCTGAGCGTGCGTCCCACCGGGATGGTCACGGAGCTGGCGAAATGATAGGCCACGTCGGTGTTGCTGTCCAGCTGGATGTCCTGGGACAGGATGCCGAAGTTGCAGTAGATCTGGGGATAATCGTTGTTCACCAGACCGTTGGTGCCGGTCAGGTTCAGAGTCATGGCCGAGGTGTTCAGCGAGAGTGGGTAGCGCGTGTTCTCCACGCTGCAGGTGTTCATGCTGAGGTTGCCACCCGTGCTGACGCTGATGCCGTCCCAGGCGGAATCGGAGATGGTGCAATGGTCCATGGTCAGTGTGTGCCCGGTGACGGCCACCTGGGCCACGCTGCTCAGGGAGCCGCCGTTGCGGATGCTGACATGGGCCAGCGAGCTGGAGAGCCCCGAACTGCGGAACTGGATTTCACGCCAGCTTCCCGCTCCACCGGTTCCATCGATGGTGATCGGGTCCACGGCGGTTCCGGCCGCCTGGATGCAGCCATCCACGAGCAGATAGTAGTTGCCGTCAACGATCAGCTCGACGCCGGGGTCGATCGTCAGGGTGTGTCCGGACGTGATCTGGGTGTTGCCCGTGATGTGCCAGGGTGATCCGGCCACGTCCAGCGTCAGGTCGCTGGCCACGGTTGTGGGCACGGAATCAGCCAGGGCCACCCGGCTCAGGGCCATCAGGCACAGGATGAACAAGGGTCTGCGCATGTCGAACTCCTTTATGGCGATGCTGGGATTGCTGCATGTGGTTCCCGCAGGAACGGCCCAAAGATTCACTTGAGGGGGCAGTCACGATGTGATACCGGACACCTTTGACAACTTAGGCAGAAAGCTGGGCCAGGCGTTCGCGCTGACTTCACCGATGATGCGGTATGGAGAACTGGACGGAAGGGAGAATCGAAGACGGGGTCAGCGGCGGTCGAGGGCGGTGTCCTTGAGATAGGCATAGGCGCCACCGCTTTCGGAATCAGGGTCGGTACAGGCATCCTTGATTGCCAGGATTTCACCCAGGTGGTCCAGGAAGCAGTCCAGCACGCGCGGGTCAAAGTGGCGCGCCCGGCCTTCACGCAGAATGCCCACGGCCTTCTCCACCGAGAAGGCCCGTTTGTAGGGACGCTCGGAAGTCAGGGCGTCGAACACATCGGCCACCGCACAGATCCGGCCCCAGAGGGGAATATCTTCTCCGGCCAGTCCGCTGGGATAGCCACTGCCGTCCCATTTCTCATGGTGGCTGAGGGCGATCACCCGGCCTGCCTGAAGCAGCGTCGAGGGCGAGCCCTCGAGAATCCGTGCTCCCAGCAGGGTGTGCTGCTTCATGATCAGGAACTCGTTCTCGGTCAGCTTGCCCGGCTTCAGCAGGACGGAATCGGGGATGCCGATCTTGCCCACGTCGTGCATCGGGCTGGCCACGCGCAGCGTGTCGACTTCGGCAGCCGGGCACCCCATGGCACGTGCAAGCAACTCACTGTACCGGCTCATCCGCTCGATGTGCTGGGCCGTGTCCTCGTCCTTGAATTCGGCGGCCAGCACCAGGCGTTTGATGGTGTCGATGTGGGCATGCCAGGTTTCGCGATTGGCCAGTTCCAGTTCGGCCGTGCGCAGCTGGACCTTCATCTCCAGCTCGTCCTTGTGCTGACGCAGCGAGTCCTGGGCGGCCTTCATGCGCAGCTGGGTACGTGTGCGCACGCGCAGTTCCGTGATGTCAACCGGCTTGTTGATGAAGTCGTTGGCGCCTGCCTGGATGGCATGCAGGCGGTCTTCGCGGCTGGCCATCGAGGTGACCATCACGATCGGCAGCTCGTTGTAGTCGCGCTGCTTGCGGATCTGGCGCACCACCTCGAAGCCATCCATGCCGGGCAGCATGACATCCAGCAGGACCAGATCGAAAGGCTGGTCCATGCGGGCCAGCGCCTCGCGCCCGGTGGTGGCCGTCTCGACAAGGCAGCCGAAGGATTCCATCAGCTCCTGTACGAGACGCAGCACAGCAGGCTCATCGTCCACGATCAGGATGCGCGGGGATCCCGGAAAGTCCGTTTCGTGCAGCATGGTCTCCTGGCGCCTGGAAAGTTCCGGAAATGCCCTGGGCCTGCCGTGACTCGGGTCGAGCGGCCGTCGACATTTTATCGGAGCGCCCATCCCCGAATTGACCATCTCCAACGGAATTTCCCGTACTGCCAGGTTTGACCAGTCCTCAGTGACGCATCTCGCCACAGAATCGCGCGATGTTGAGCAGATCGGCCAGAATGCCCGAAGCTGTCTGGGCCGCTCCGGCTCCCGGACCACGCAACAGGACGCGCCCCAGCGGCTGGGTCGTCAGTTCCAGAGCGTTCTCGTTGCCGTTGACCGAGGCCAGCAGGTCGCCGGGCGCCAGTTCCTCGAGTCCGACGCTGGCCTCCAGGCTGTCACCCACCTTGTTCAGCCGGGCAATCAGCTTCAGGGCCCCGCCCTTCTCGCGGGCCGCCAGCAGCTTCTCGGCAGTGACCCCCACAATGCCCGAGGTCCTGACCGCACTGGCCGGGAGCTCCTGGCCGTGGATCACGCGCGCCAGGATCATGACCTTGCTGCGCGCATCCCAGCCTTCCACATCGGCGCGGGGATCGGCTTCGAGGTAGCCCAGTTCCCGGGCGGCTTCCAGAGCCTTCTCCCAGGGCACTCCCGCCTCCAGCTCAGCCAGCAGATAATTGGTGGTGCCGTTGAGAATTCCGCGCAGCCCGGGCACGTCCTGTCCCGCCAGCCCCTCACGCAGCAGACTGAGCACGGGTGTCCCGGAGAACACGGTAGCCTCGGCGCGCAGCAGGCGACCCCGGCTGACCGCCAGATCTTCCAGTTCGTTCCAGCCGAAGAGCGCGGGCGCCTTGTCGGCCAGCACCAGATGGCGACTGGCCTTGAGCGCCAGGCGGCAACGGTCGAGAGCAGGCTGGCCGTCCAGCAGGTTGCCCGGTCCCATCTCCACGTGGATGTCCGCGGGCAGGATGCTGCAGAGTTCGAAGGGGTCCAGATCACGACGCAGACCCAGCCCCTCGGGATACTCGGCCAGCGACCGCTCGCGACCCAACTCGGCCAGCGCATCCAGATTGAGCCCCTGGGGGTGATACAGACTGCCCCGCGCACCGGTCTGCACGCCCACCACCCGGAAGCGCGCCGCTCCGGGCATGCTTTCGCGCAGCTTCTGGCGCTGCAGCAGTGTGATCAGCCCCTGGCCCACGGTCCCCAGTCCGAACAGCATCAGTCGCAGCATGGGCTTCGCCCCCGTTTTCCTTGAGTGTTTCCCGCCGCGTTCCGCGGCCCCGTTGGCAACGCCCCAAAGGTACCAACAACCGCCTGAAGCCGACCCGCAGAAACGTCGCCCCGGAAGAAGCCCCCCCACACACGTGATCCTGTCATCTGACTTTCCGGCGAAATCCGGGTCGCCCGGAACGGGGACTGTGGGCATCGGCCGCTCCGGAGTGCTCGAACACTCAATCTTCCCCTTTCTCTGGTATCCTGTCACAGACTCGATTCCGTGATGTCCTCCTTGGCCCGGGACGGCCTCCCGTGACGCATCGTTTTCCACCTTTCTTTGGACGGGTCCAAAGAAAGGTGGAGCCAAAGAAAGACCCTCTTCGCAGGCCCCGCGCCGCGCAAACTTGGCCCGCGATGCGGTCCGGCGATCAAGCGCGGCGGCCCACGTGAATGCCCGACCGTTCCGTCTCGATGGTTCCGCCACCGGCGTCACCGCTTTGGAAGGGGGATTGAATCTTGGGGAAATCGACGGAGTCTCGGGGTGGATAGTTATTCGGCCAGCTCATCGCGCCAGCCCGTGGATTCCCCACGGGTCATGGATGTGTGATGCCCAGTTCGGGGCCTGGCAGTAGACAATTGCCTGGCGAGGCGAAGCCAGAATCCCTTCCCTCGCGCAGCGGGGGAAGGCCTGCCGAAGGCAGGTGGGATGGGGGCTGGATGTATGACATGGCAGGCGATGGTGTGTGGATTGACGGGGCGACACATCCCAAAGCGTCGCTTTGGGCTGAGGAAACAATGCCCCTTCGGGGCGTCCTATTTCAGCAGCAGGATCTTCTGCGTCCGCGATTCCCCGCCTGCAGACAGCTTCACGATGTAGACTCCGCTGGCCAAATCACCGGCATCCCATTGCACATGATGCTCGCCCGCGCTCTCCAGTCCGGAAACGAGTGTCCGCACCTTCTGCCCCAGCACGTTGTACACGGACAGTTCAACCTGCAGCGGGCGGTTGAGGACATAGCCCAGAGTGGTCACGGGGTTGAAGGGATTGGGGTGGGCCGGGTGCAGCACGAAGGTGGACGGTTGCGTCACAAGCGCCTTGCGCGGGGAGCGCACGGCCACCAGATGCTCCAGGGTGCCCGCATGCGGTCCTCCGGTGTAGCCGATGTCGTTGCGCAGGTTGCCCTGGCTGGGCCATAGGGCGAAGCCGGGGTTCTCGGGGTCTTCGATGTCGTCGTAGGTTGTGTCGGGGTCTCCTCCGTCGACCAGTGAGCCGTTCAGTGCGGGCAGAAATCCGCCTTCGATGTCCGGGTCGAAAGGCCAGGCCGAGTCTACCACGATGCCAGGGCCCATCGTGTGTGGCACTACAGGCAGATAACAGTACTCCCACTGAGCCCAGACCTGCTGCCCGGGATCGGACTGTTCGTGCTCCAGCTCAATGAACTGGCAGTTCGACACAGCCAGATTCCGGATCACGGTCTGTGAGTAGTCTCCATAGGACGGCTTGACGATAAAGGGGACATCGCTGTTCACCACCGTGCAATTGCGCATTTCACCGGAATCGAAACAGTTCATGCTCAAGGCGGCTTGCCAACTCGCAGAAATGGGCGTGGCCAAATCCTCCGCTTGTTGCCCATCGACCAGTATGTTCTCCATCACCCACGAAAGGGCACCCGCAAACACTCCTCGGCGACGGTTTTGATAAAGCTGGATGTTGCGCATCACACCACGGCTGTCATAAGTCGTCGTCAAAGTTCCGTCGTCATTGTCACGGAAGACAAGATTCTCTAGAAGATTTCCGGTCTGGCCATCGTTGTACTCGTACAGGTAGAATACTGAACCGAGGCTGCTCAAGCCGGACTCAGGACAGTGATTCGGTTGGGCGTTGCTCTCGAAGAGGCACTTGCTGACACGAAGACCTACCCCCCCATACTGTCTCACATACAGGCAGCGTCCATCGTTGGCCGCGCGTGTGTGGATCGAATAATCATCAGGGTCGATGAGCAGGTTTTCTTGAAACTCACACTGGTTGATGGTCAGACTGTCCAGGTCACGCTGCTGATACAAGTCAATCAAAGCGCCGAATATAGCAACGGCCCGTTCTGGATGTTGCGGATCGTGTGCCAACTCGGTGATGTTGCCGCCAAAGCGACAACTGTCTAGACTGACATCCAACATTGTGATATGCTGCCCCCGATACGCAATGGGGCCTTCGTCTTCTGGCCAGACGCCATTCCCAACCCTGTTGCCCTCGTAGACCAGATGACGCACCAGACCGGTGGACTCCTCACTTCTCAGTCCCAACACATGCTGACAATGTTCGTAATTATTGCGTACAATCAAGTTGTCCACTTTCAACGAATCCCCCAGAAACCAGAGCATGGCTTCGAGTGGGGATCCTCCACAAGGTGCAAGGTGCTGATTACCTTCGAACACAAAGCCCCTTACAGATGGGGCACGAAAACGTGGACCTGCAAATACTTGAAAATCTCCCGTCGCCGAGTTGTCCCTGATCAATACATCATCCAAGTCCATTATTCCATCCGACCCAAACTTCACCCAAAACTGTGGCACATCGCTATAGCCGCGCACCTGCATGTGGCGCACTCGAAGTGGATCTCCATCGAGGTGTGCTGCACGCCCTTGATCGTGTGTTCCGTCAATCCACAGTCTATCGATTTCAAGCCCCCTCCCCATCCATAATGCCACTTGCTCGAGTCCATTCGTGAGGGAATCACTCTGGATCCTAATGTCCTGAAGCCGCGCAGAGCTTGATGATGAAGATCCGAATATTGATCTCCCGCGTGACAATCCTGGGCTTTGCTCATTGTTCTGGAATACCAGATGGCGCACATTCAGATGGATACCGTCCCGAATGGTTAATCCACCAGAGTTGCTTTGAATCTGATACTCGCCATATCCATTTTCAATCACAAATCCAGATATTGTCACACTGTCACCTGTAGAGGTCGATGTAGTCAACACACATCCTCCCCGGTCGCCATTCAATCTGCATTCCAACCAGTCCAGACTGTCGCCGCTCAACTCAAACTCCGACATCAGAGTCATGGTACGGGCTGGCAGCACAAACTGTCCGTTATACGTTCCAGGTGACACCAGCACTGTGTCACCTACACCGCATCCATTCAGAGCCGCTTGCAGATCCTGGAATTGATCAGGGACCCTAAGGCGGGCGGCATGCGCTATGTAGGATAGGCCGCCCAAAATGGCGGCCTGAATCAGCAACGTACCAGAGAAGTATCGACTCACTTCATGACCACCATCTTTGCTGTTTGCGGCGCCCCGATTCCTGCCACCACTCGAATAAAGTAAACCCCGGTTGCGAGATCAGTATCATTTACAATCAGCTCATGGTTTCCAGCAGGTAACTCCCCGTCCCAGATAATACGTACCCGAGCACCTCGCAAATTGTACAGCTCGGCTAACACACGATCATCACCGCGGAGAGTAATCGGTACACGTGTCACTGGGTTGAATGGATTGGGATAAGCAGATCCCAGCCTCTTGGAGTAGGGTTGCTCTGCGAAACTGCCTTGAGTTGATGAGTCACCGCTCTCAGGACCTTCGTCAAGTCCGGAAAAGGTCAGAAAAGGTGATGATCGCTGCGGTCATCCCCGTGACCGAGGCGATGACCGTCAGCATGACCGCCGTTGTGACCGCCGTGGTGACGGACGAAGTGGCGGTCAGAACCGCGGTCAAGGGGGTGGTCAAGGTGGCGGACAGGGTGGCGGTCGGAGCGACCGTCATCCTGTAGGGCCAATTGCCATGCGGCTTGGTGGACAGGGCTGGCGACAAGGTGCCCCACAGGACGACGGTCACGGCGATGGTCGGAATGACCGCCGTGATGACCGTGACCCAATGCCAGTGGGCGCCTGTGCGCCGAGGCTACACCAAAGTCCCCTTCCCTCGCTCAGCGGGGGAAGGCCCGCCGAAAGGCGGGATGGGATGGGGGCGGATTCGTCGCCTGGATTGGCCAGTGCAATCGCTCGGGATCCCCGCTTTCGCGGGGATAAAGTTTTTTTTGGGGGGGGGCGCCACACTGGGTGACACGTTTCGTTTGAGTGATGTGCTTTTGATCCATCCCCTTCCGCAGCGGTGACGCCGGTGGCGGAACCATCGAGACGGAACGGTCGGGCATTCACGCGGGCCGCCGCGCTTGGCCCGAAGGACCGCATCGCGGGCCAAGTTAGCGCGGCGCGAGGCCTGCGAAGAGGGTCTTTCTTTGGCTCCACCTTGCTTTGGACCCGTCCAAAGAAAGGTGGAAAACGATGCATCACGGGAGGCCGAAACCGAGCCGAGGAGTCATCACGGAACCCCGCCAAGCAACAGGATGACGATAGAGGAAGAACACGTGTAGCGGCAGGATTGACACAACGAGAATCGCGGTATAACCAATCGGGGCCCCCATTCTGGGCGACCCGCTACACGGGGGTGACAGGACATGGGGCTCGCCTCACATCAATCTTCTTCCGCAGCGGTGACGCCGGTGGCGGAACCATCGAGACGGAACGGTCGAGCAGGGAACGTGGGCCGCCGCGCTTGCTCGCCGGACCGCGAAGCGGGCCAAGTTTGCGCGGCGCGGGGCCTGCGAAGAGGGTCTTTCTTTGGCTCCACCTTGCTTTGGACCCGTCCAAAGAAAGGTGGAAAACGATGGGTCACCGGAGGCGGTCCCGGGCTGAGGAAGGAATCACGAGCCCCAGTCAGTGACAGGATGCCAGTGGAAGAGGATGGAAGATTGAGGGTTCGAAGACTCCGGTGCGGCCGACGCCCACATTCCCCGGATTTTGCCGGAACGTAAAAGGGCGTGCTCACATGTGTGGGGCTGCATCGGGCCTGGCTGGAAGCTAGGGCAAACGACTTCCGAGGCTACCGGGTGGGGAGGTGACCTTGCTACTGCTGAGCAGCAACCTCGAGAATCGCCTGTGCCTTCGCGGCACTGATGCCCCTGACGGCACACAGGTCTTCCAGGCTGGCGGTGCGCAGCTTCTTCAGACTGCCGAAATGAGCCAGCAGGCGGTCGCGCAAGGTGGGGCCCAGGCCGGGCACCTCTTCCAGAAAGTCCATCTTGCGCTCACGACTGAGGCGGGCACGGTTGTGGCCTATGGCGAAACGGTGGGCTTCGTTGCGGATGTGCTGCAGCAGACGGTTGGAGGCGCTGACCTTGGGAATGTTGCGGGGCAGGCTCTCGCCGGGCAGGAAGACTTCCTCGAAGCGTTTGGCCAGACCGATCACGGGCAGACTGGCCAGGCCCAGTTCCTGAAGCACGGTGTGCGCGCGGCCCAGCTGGCCCTTGCCGCCGTCGATGAGCACCAGATCGGGCAGGGGCTTCTGCTCGGCCAGCACGCGTGTGTAGCGGCGGCGCACCACTTCCTCCATCGAGGCGAAGTCATCAATGCCCTCTGTCTCACGGATGTTGAAGATCCGGTAGTCCTTCTTGAGCGGTTTGCCGCCTTCGAAGACCACCAGCGAGGCCACCGTGCCCTCGCCACCGAAGTGGCTGATGTCGAATCCTTCGATGCGCGTGGGTGGGCCGGGCAGGTCCAGATCGCGGGCCAGGGCCTGAAGGGTTTCGGGCACACGGTCGCGCTTGAGGCGTTCCAGTTTCAGTTCGGCCAGCAGGTGACGCGCGTTGGCTTCGGCCATGCGCATCAGGCTGGCCTTCTCGCCGCGCTGGGGCCATTCGAGGCGTGTGCTGCGGCCGCGCAGCTCCTGCAGGAATCCACTCAGCAGATCCGGGTCGCCCGGCTCCAGAGGCAGCAAGAGGCGCGGCGGGATCTGGCGTGACTCTTCGTAATACCCGAAGAGAAAGCGCTCGAGCAGTTCCTCATCCGGGCTGGCCAGTTCGCAGCGCAGGTGGGCATGAAAGCGCCCGTTCAGACGCCCTTCGCGGACACGGAAGACCACCATGCAGGCGTCGCGGTCCTCACGGGCCAGGGCCAGCAGGTCCAGATTCTCGCTGCCCCCGCCCTTCTCCACCTTCTGACCCTGATCGAAGCGTTCCAGCACCTGCAGCGTATCACGCGCGGCGGCGGCGTCCTCGAAACGCAGGGCGCTGGCGGCGGCGGCCATCTCGGCCTGGGTCTCGCGGCGGACCTCGCTGACCTGACCCTTGAGGATCCTGACCAGCGTCTCCACACGCCGATTGTAGTCCGGCTGGTCATCGTGGCCCGCGCAGGGGCCCAGGCACTTGCCGATGTGATAGTCCAGGCAGACCTTGTGGCGGCCCTCGGCGCGGCTCTTCTCGGTGATCGCCAGATCGCAGTCGCGCAGCTTGAGCCGGTCCTTCATGCTGCGCAGAAAGGCGCGCAGGCTGCCCACTTCGGTGTACGGGCCGAAATAGCGGCTGCCGTCGCGTACCACGGTGCGCGTGATGAACACCCGGGGCCAGTCTTCCTTGGTGATGCGGATGTAGGGGTATGTCTTGTCGTCGCGGTAGACCACGTTGTAGCGTGGCCGGTGGGTCTTGATCAGCGTGTTCTCAAGGATCAGCGCTTCCACTTCCGAGTCGGTGACGATGGTCTCGACCGAGGCGGCCTTGCCCAGCATCACCGGGATGTGCGTGCGCCCATCCCCTCCCCGGGCATAGCTGCGCAGGCGCGTGCGCAGATCGCGCGCCTTGCCCACGTAGAGCACACGCCCCGTCGCGTCCCGGAAGAGGTAGACACCGGGGGCCGCGGGCTGGTTGCCGGGGTCGAACTGGAACACGAGGGAACCCTAGCCTTCGCTGAGTTCCAGCAGCACGCCGGAGGTGCTCTTGGGATGCACGAAGGCGATCTTCTTGCCGCCGGCTCCCTGGCGCCAGTGTTCGTCGATCAGGCGCATGCCGCGGGACTTGAGCCGGGCCAGGGCGGCCTCGATGTCATCCACCTTGATGCAGAGATGGTGGATGCCGCTGCCGCGCTTCTCAAGGAAAGCGGCTACCGGGCTCTCGGGGCCCGTGGGTTCCAGCAGCTCGATGTGGCTCTCGCCCAGGTGGCCCATCGCCACCACCACCTTCTGGTCCTCGACATGCTCGCGCGGTTCGAAGTGCAGGCCCAGCACGTCTTCCCAGAAGGGCTGGCTCTCGTCCAGATTCTGGACGGCAATCCCGATATGGGCGATCTTCTCGCTGTTCATGAGTCTCTCCGTTGACAGGGTGACAGGGCGCGAAGGTAGGAAAGTGCGGGGCGTGGTGGCAGGACCACGTCATGAAATCAGGCGGATTCTGGATCACGCGCGCGCCACTCATCCGGCTGAATGCGTCGCGCGACTCCTTTGGTCAGTCGGAGGAGTCGGAATTGCACTGGAACAGATCCGCGGGGGTTCTGATCAGGATTTCCTGGCCGCACTCGCCCATGGTCAGGCGCAGGAAGAGCCACGCGTTGCGGCCGCAGGGCCAGCGCTCCGCGGGCAGGTCATCGTGCAGCAGCCAGTAATTCAGTTCAATCGCCTGATTGGCCTGCAGCACAGCATCCCATGCGTCGTCAAGTGGCAAGAAGTCGCTGCCCACGGGCACGAATGCACTCGCGGGAAAGTGGATCAGCGTGTCCTGCGTGCCGACCGGAATCAACCAGCCATCGCTCACCCGGATCTGCCGGGCGTCCGAGAGTGACTGATTGCTCAATTCCAGATCCAGCAACACTTCCACCTGGTTGCTGCCGCCCTCCGACCATCCCTGGACGTCGATCCGGGTACTCCATTCCAGAATGGAAATCGGGTCCTCCACGAGCAGCTGGCCCACCTGTCGGCCAGTTCGGCCCAGTGGATCACGCAGCACCACGACAGGGGAATGTGTTCCCGGCAGATACTTGCGCACCCAGATCAGGCGCGACTCCCAGTCCGTGTCAAAGACGCCGTCCCCTTCCCAGTCGACACGACTTTCCAGCTGATCCGGGAAGGGTCCCCCCTCCACGCTGACCAGCAACTCCAGCTGGAAATCCGTGCTGGGCACACCGCAGGCGGGCGAGATCCGAAGCTGGCTGACCAGTACTCCACCGCTGGTGGCATCATGGATGTCGTCACACGCGAGCAATGCCCCCAGCATCAGGATGGTGCTGGCCATGTGTGCCGGACGTCTGGTGGATCTCATCTCCCGATCCTTTCACAGGGCCAAAGCTCGTTGCTCATTCATACCAGCAGCGGAGTGCCGCATCACAGTCCAGCGTGCGCCGCTGGCCGATGCTCCCCATGCCGAAGCTGAGCCGCATGGGCTGCGGGGCCTCGCAATCGATCAGCGTGTCCGGGAACGAGGACAGGAAGGACAACTGGAACTCCAGTTGCAGGCTCTCGGCCGCATGCAGCTGGCCTTCCCAGGTTCCGGGAGCGGTCTGCACCGCGTCCAGCCGGAACTCGCTGGCCCGCAGCTCGCCCGAGGGCAGCACGAGGCTCAGCGAATCCAGACTCAGAGCGGAAATCGGCCAGGGCGTGGGGTTGTGCAGCGTAAGCAGCAGGCTGCCGTCCATGCCCATCCAGTCAGGCGTCGATGCCTCGATGAAACCGGTGAGCCGCACATCCGCCGTGATCTCCAGTTGATCGACGGGCACTTCGACCCGCAGATCGCGCAAGGTTTCGCCCGTGTTGCCCTCTGGATCTCGCACCTGGATCAGCGGCCGCGGACTGCCGGGCGCGTAGGTGTGACTCAGTGCCTGGAGCGGCAGCCAGCCGGTGTCGAAACCGCCGTCTCCTTCCCAGTCGACGCGCATGCGCAGTGAGTCGGCGGGTGTGTCCGGGTCCAGGCTTGCGCCGGGGTCCATCCAGAAGAGTGTTCCGCTCGTGCCCGTCGTGGGGCTGAATGAGAATCGCGCCGCGGGTGCTGCCGTGGCCAGTGGTTCCGGATCCAGTCCGGAATCCAGCATCCGGGATTCCTCGCCCGTGCAGGCCATGCAGACTGCACACAGCAGCACGGCACCGCCGCGCATCGAATTGGACCACGCACGGGCAGGTCGCCTGTCACCCAGGGCTGTTGTCATCTTCTCTCCACGATCTTCGGAAACGACTCCCCTTGCCTGCAAGACGGGCCAGGTAATTCCTGACAGCGCACGGATACCTGAACGGAGAGTGGCAGGACCTCGCCGGCCGGAGATGCCAGTTGGCTCTCGATGGCCAGCATGCCGTCGCAGGGCAGACTCTCCCTTGCGATCCCGTATGCGTAGGGATCGAACCAGAGCGTGAGCGATTGCTGTGGCATGATCTGTCCGTCCCAGAGCGAGTCCCCGAGCCAGGCAAGCCCGGACCACACGAACAGAGTATCCACCCCCGGGACAGCGTGCAGCACCACCTGATCCAGGCTCAGATTCCACCAATGGAAGTTGGTCTGGTTGCTGATCCGGCACTCCACCATGGCGAATGCATCACACACGGATCCAGGTTGGGATGTGCATTGGATCTCCAGACTGGCACCGATCTCGAAAGTCGCGGGGTTCAGCCAGTCCAAAGGTGGGTATACCTCGAGAGTCACCTGTGTGCTGCCGATGAGTCCTTCAGGATCGCGCACGTCCAGCACCAGCTCGTGAATGCCCGGCGCGAAGCGCTGTTCAAGTGCGCCCAGCGGAGACCAGGGCGTGTCCGGCACACCGTCATTGTCCAGATCCAGGCGGAACTGGAGCGTCGATCCCGGGTCATCCACGTCGCTGCTGGTCTGCGGGTCCAGACTGAAGTGCGTGCGACTGGTGCCCACTTCCGGGATCACGAGCAGGCGGGCCTCGGGTGCGACGTTCGTCGTGTCACCGACACCCGGATTGTCCGAGCAGGCGCTCAGCAGGGTCAGCAGAATCAGGCAACGGACCTCAGGGCCAAGACGGACCTGCCACGTGCGCCTTGCCAGGGTGCTGTATGTCATCGTGTTTCCTCCACCAGACACTCTACCGCACAGCCTGTCTCCAGGGAGTGGCTCTGCCCACATCCCGCCATTCTCAGCAATATGCGCAGCCCCAGGGTCCGTCCGCAGAACGTGGAATCCAGACCGGCATTGCCCGAAGCATCCAGCTCCAGATTCTTGACGGTCATCGCCGGCAACTCGCCATTCCAGTATTCGATGCCGTCGTAGACATCGTAGAACAGTGTGTCCAGCGGGTTTCCAGCTTCCGGGTCGAAGGCTATGATTCGTGCCAGTTCCAGATTCTGGTAGTCGGTCTGGGTCAGATTGGCCAAGCGAACCTGCAGAAGTCCCTCGAAGCCCATGGACCCATTCTGTCCGAAGAATGCATGGACGCTGCCACCACTGTTGAGCAAGGTCAGCGACTCCAGGCCCGGTTCGATGCGCACACGCCGGGAAAGCGTGGAGATCATGCCTTCCTCATCCCGGATCTCCACCGCAGGCCACCAGTCACCCACTGGATAGCGGTGAGACAACGGGCCCAGTTCCAACCACTCCGTATCCGGGATGCCATCGCCTTCCCAGTCCAGCCTCACTCGCAGACTTTCGGCCGGTGACTGGTCGTCGGTGGAGGCTCTCGGGTCGAACTGGATCGGATCGAGATCGCTGCCGCAGGTGGGCTGCAGCTCAAAACGAACCGTGGGCGCCTGATTGATGGCGCCATCGGTCCCGCGATCCGAACAGGCCACAAGACTTGCCAGCAAGAGCAAACCCAGAAACCAAGGCAGCGGTTGGCAAGCCGCAACACAAGGAGTCCGGCCTGAAGGAGGTGGAAGGGCAGACATGGGGGGCCTCACTGTCATAAAAGTCGGCAGATGCCGAGTTATGGCTTTCCCCGGTCTTGCGCAAGGGCAAAACGAACGGGATTGGTGTGAGGTTCCGCGACGCAGGTCAGGTTGTGCAGCCACGGCAACAGGCTCCCGCCCAGGCCGATCCAGACAGGTTGCGAGACGTCGATGCAGCCGGTGTCGACACCGCCAACACTTTCCCAGTCGATGCGCACCCGCAGGGAGTCGGCGGGAGCGTGCCCAGCGGAGACCAGGGCTGATTGTCCAGATCCAGCCGGAACTGGAGCGTCGATCCCCGGTCATCCACGTCGTTGCTGGTCTGCGGGTCCAGACTGATGTGCGTGCGACTGGTGCCCACTTCCGGGATCACGACCAGACGAGCCTTGGGCGCGACCTTCGCCGTGTCACCGACACCCGGGTTGTCCGAGCAGGCGCTGAGCAGAGCCAGCAGCGTCACGAAAGCATGGCCCTGGCCAACCCTGGGCGGGCGAGAGCCCCGGAGATGTTCGGGGCAAGTCATCGGGTCGTCCATCAAGGGCAACGAATCAGGCACAACAGATCCAGGCTCCGGCTCTGGTCACAGCCGGCCATCCGCAGCTCGAATCTGATCCCCAGATGCCGTCCACAAAGCTCAGGGCTCACTCCGGACCCATCCGCGAACAGGTCCAGATGCAGTGTGCGCATTCCCTGCCCGGGCAGGAAGCCATCCCAGGGCGCAGACCCCCAGTGCACATTCAGGAAGAACGTGGTCAAAAGCGATCCGTCCTCCGGATCGAAGAGAACCGGGTCATCCAGGATGAGATCGCGATAGTCCACACTTCCCAGATTCAGCATTGGCAGGTCCATCAGGGTGGAAAGGGAGACTCCCCCAAAGTGGTCGACGATGCGGTCCAGCACGATGGGATCGTCCTGCAGGATCAACAACGAGCCAAGATCGGGCTGGACCAGTACAGGAACCGTTGCCACCGAGACCAGGCCCTCTTCGTCCCTGATTTCCACGATGGGCAGCCAGTTCCCCTCCCGGTAGGGGTGTGACAACACACCAAGACCCAGCCACTCCGTATCCGGGATGCCATCGCCTTCCCAATCCAGTCGCACCCGCAGACTCTCGGCGGGCGACTGATCATCCGTGGAGGCGCTCGGGTCGAACTGGAAGTCATCCAGAGTGGACCCGCAGGCCGGTTGCAGATCGATGCGGGCCGTGGGCGCCAGATTCCTGACTCCATCGCCGCTGTCGGAACAGGCCACAATACTCGCCAGCATGAGCAGACAGATGATGACATGAATCGGCGGGCGGGCTGGAACACAGGGAGTCCGGCCTGGAATGGATGGAAGGGCAGACATGGGGGGCCTCACTGTCAGAAAAGTCGGCAGAGGCCGAGTTATGGCTTTCCCCGGTCTTGCGCAAGGGCAAAACGAACGAGTTCCAGACCCCTGCCGGCTCCAACCATCAGGCGCCTGCCCAAACAAAAGCGATGATCACGCTGGCCCATCCATGCCCTCGCCTCGAGGGCTCGATACTATAACTGTGTTCAAAGCTGACACGGATGTTCCGCCTCCCCGAACAATCTCTTGTAAGGATGGCGGTTCTGCCGATTCTTTCTGTCGACAAGTGCCAGGCCCCAACTCGCGGGCTCGGTCCATCCAGAATACACCGGGGGAAGCATGTGCAGTCACCTGAACCGGGCAGGATTCGTCCTGCTCCTCCTGCTGGTGGCCCAGAGCTGGGCCCAGATACTGATTGACGAAATCCAGCCTCTGAGTGGACTGGACGGTACTGGACACCCGGGTGAGAACCAGCTGGTACTCTACAATTCCGGGCCCACCGTGTCCCTGGCTGGCTGGACAGTGGCCGGCGACAGCCTCTGGATGCAAGTCGCTCTGCCTGCCTGGACATTGCCCGAGGGGGCCTTTCTGCGGGTCGATCTGGGCAGCGGCACGGATGATGCCGATTTCAGCGACGGTCTGGGCCTCTGGCACGCGGGCGTCGGCTCATGGTGGGAAGATGGCGGCTCCTGTGAGCTGGGCCTGTACAACGGTCTTCCCTCAAGTGCCAGCATCGTGGACTTCGTGGCCGCGGCTTCGGGCGAGTACATTCCGGGAGTCGCGGGCGGGCATGCCAGCGCGGCGGGCATCTGGACCGCCGGGCAGATCGTGGACATGGCGGACTGGAGCAGTTTCAGCCGTCCCGGAAGGCTTCCCAGCGGGCGCGATGGCAATACTCCCGGCGACTGGG
This sequence comes from Candidatus Delongbacteria bacterium, assembly GCA_020634015.1. Lineage (NCBI taxonomy): Bacteria > Candidatus Delongiibacteriota > Candidatus Delongbacteria bacterium. The sequence goes on from JACKCN010000007.1 coordinate 86,288, forward strand.
GTGAACTGCTCTCCTCGCCCGTGACACCACTCTCCGAGGCCAATCCCCTGCAGCGTTTGCCGCTGGACGGCAGCCTGATCGACGGCGGACAGATCACCTTCGAGTGGCGCAGCCTGGGCGGCCCCGTGCGGCTGGAAATCGATGACAGCACCGACTGGGCCTCCCCGCTGCACAGCGTCGTGCTGAGCGACAGCCTGTTCAACACCACTTTGCCCGAGGGGCGCTGGTTCTGGCGCGTCTCGCCCGATACCATCGGCACCGCCTGGCCGGTACCCGCCTGGGGGCTGATGGTGGATGGGGGCGCCGCCTCGCGCGCCGAGCGCGCGGTGCTGCCCGTGCCACAGCGCATGCAGCACAAGGACAGTGGCATGCTCTGCATCTGGAACCAGAAGCTGGGCCGACGCTGGGGCTGCCAGCACGACGGGTCCGCCAGCTCGCCCTGGGACGGTGCGCACAACGACGAAGATCAGCACATCCTGCGTTGCGAACATTGCTCCTGGTACTGCATGCCCGCCTCTATCCAGATGCTGAACAACTTCTTCGGCGGCACCCTGTTCCAGGACGAGATCGCCTTCCACCTGCACGGCACCCATCGCCCCACCAAGCCCGAAGGTGATCTGGGGCATCGGCTGGGCGCCGAGGCCGAGACGAATTCCACGGCCGCCTGGGCCCTGGGGGGTCGCACCGTCACCCGCCATGTGTTGCCCTCGGCCGACCGCCTTGACTGGGACACCTTGACCACCGAGATCGACGCGGGGCGTCCGATTCTGGCCATCGTGACCCTCAATGGCAGCACGCGGCACGCGGTGGTCGTGGATGGCTATCGCCCCAACCCCAGCACCTCCAACCGGGGCATCCGGATCAAGGACCCCTGGCCCGGGCGTTCGGGAATGTTCGAGCACAACCGCTACGATGTGCTCTCGTATTACACCCTGCAGGCCGGCAGCTTCACCCCGCTGGCGCGGGACTCCCATGTGACCCTCGACTCGGATCACGACGGCATCGTGGACCTGGACGAGGGCCGCGCCGACCCGGGTCGCGGCGCGCGCACCTTCTGCAGCTCACCGGATCTGGCGGACAGCGACCGGGACGATGTGCCCGACAAGGCCGAGATCTTCAACTATACTTTTCACCGCCAGTATCACGCGAGCCATTCCAACCGGGCAATCGGTTTCGCCGACGGCGACAGCGACGGCCTGCGCGCCGAGTGCGATTGCGACAGCGACAACGATGTGCAGTTCGATGGGGGCGAGGATGTCAACGGCGACGGCCAGAATCCTCGTGGCGGCCTCGAGACCTGTCAGTTCAGTTCGCCGCACAGCATCGGCATCGGTTTTCTGCAGCTGCCCGATATACCCCTCTGTCGCGAGGCGGTGTATGTCTTCGGCAACACCTTTCACGCGCGCAGTGCCTATCCCTACGAACTGGTCAGCCCCTGCTCAGCCCCGGTGGACGGTCAGGCCGTCGGGCAGTCGGGTGTGCTGCGCTCCGATTCCCTGGGCGTGATTCCCCTGACCAAACTGGGCGTGTTCTCGCCGGGCTCCTACCGGGTGATCGTGGACATTCTGCGCGACCAGCTCTTTTCCTCGCCGGACAACTGGGACCCCTGGAGCTGCTTCCTGGTACCGCCTCATTTCTATCTGATCACAGGAGCCGATGAGGACACCATCGAAGTCAAGGAGCGCTTCGACGATGCTCTGGGGGGCCTGGGCATCGACATGCACAGCCGCACGGTCGCTGCGGGGGAAGACGGCCCCGACTGGGAAACCATGCTGGATTACGACCTCTGCTGCTGGGTCACGGGAGGCAACGGCAGCGCCCCCTTGACCCAGAATGACATCCAGAACCTGGTGACCTACATGGATCACGGGGGTCGCCTGTTGCTGACCGGCAACAACATAGCCAGCACGCTTTTCCAGGGTCCACCGACCCCACTGACCCAGAACTTCTTCGCCAACTATCTGGCCACACAGCCGGTGCAGCCACAGGCCAATTGTCCAACGGTTCTGCCGCAACCGGGCGGAATCCTGGATGGAATGGGCCCGCTGAATCTGCAGGGCGGACTCCATTCCTGGCAGGAAGCGGACATGCTCGCTCCCCTGCCCCAGAACGGAGGGCAACCCGTGGCTTTCTATGATCCACAGTGCCCGCAGAGCGCGGCGGCAGGAATCCTGCGCACCGATGGCCCAGTCTCCGGACGAAGCCTGTACTACCCATTCGCCATCGAGGATCTGGCCGATCCGGCGCAGTTCCAGGAACTGCTGGGCCGCAGTGTGGGCGTCCTGCATGGATTCTTCGATGGCCCCCCGGCGCCGCAGAACCTGAGGATCCGTGTGGAAGGTGGTCTGGTGCATCTGGATTGGGATGCGGTTCCCGGAGATGTGGTGAGCTACAGCATCTGGGCCGGCTATGAACAGGGGCAGCCTCTGGAGAGGATCGGGGGAAGCCAGAGCACGAGTTTCGTGGACGGAGAGACACCCCAGCATGATCTTGCCCTGTACCGGGTGGTGGCCGAAGGCGGCAGTACACAAGCGACGGCCTACCCGTCCGCACGCATCGAAGGGCGCACGGATGTACAGCGGGTCCTCGAGGAACTGGACGCCCGGCACGTGCGGCACACCTTGCGCACCGATCTTCCGCTGTTCATTCCGGGCGAATGACTCCCGGACTGCGGAGGCAGGCCGTCTGACCCGGGGTGCTAACAATCAGCCCTTGCGGTCCAGGCCCCAGGCGCCTCCACCCAGGCAGATCAGGGCGATGGACACGCTGAGGAACTCGAGGGCGTGCGAGGCACCCGACCAGCCGGCACGGGCTTCCTCGGGGGGCAGGTTCAGATGGGTCAGAGCGGCCATCACCATGGTGCAGGCCAGCAGGAAAGCCGCCAGGCGGGTCTTCAGCCCCAGCACCAGCATCAGCGAGCCGATGCTTTCGGCGAAGGCGGCCATGAAGCCCCAGAACAGGGGCAGAAAGCTGATGCCCACCATTTCCATGGCGCCGCCGACCTTCTCCCACTTCTCGGGACCGGCCAGCAGCTTGCCCAGGCCGTGATTCAGGAACATGCTGCTGCCCACTCCAACGCGCAGCACGAGCAGCCCCAGGTTCTGCAGGGTCGATCCACTCAATTTCGGTGCGTTCATCCTGTCTCCTCTTGGTGTTCGGTCCGTGCGCGCATCAGCGATCGATGACCAGCAGGCGCCCGGTGACTTTGGGCTTCTCGAGACTGTGATCCAGAATCCGCGCGCCAAATTCCTTGCGGCAGCGGGCGGCCAGAGTCTCGAAGGGCTCGCGCCCCGGATCGGAAATCAGGATGCGCGGCACTCCCAGATCCAGCGCGCGCCGGATCAGTTCGAAGAGCGGCGTCACCAGTTCGGGCCAGAAGCAGATGTCGGCCCCGGCCAGCAGGGTCCGGCCACGCAGGTCCCGGTCGCTGAGGCGCGCCATGTCCACGAACCGCGGGCTCAGGCTCACCTCGTTGATCCGGGCATGCAGGTCCAGGAAGGGCGCCACCAGCGGATCGGTGTCCACGGCCAGCACACGACAGCCGAAGCGTCGGGCGCAGAAGATGCCCAGCAGGCCCCAGCCGCAGCCCAGATCGATCACCCCGGAGCCAGCGGGCAGGCCATGGTGCTCGAGGTGGTCGATGGCCAGCCAGCCCGAGTTCCAGACCCGGGTGCCATAGTAGAATGGTTCCTCGCATTCCTGCTCGAGGAACCCGATCAGCGGGTGCGCCTTCTTCAGCGCGAAGAGATCGTAGGCGTAACACACATCCCGGTCACGGGCGCGCGTGATCACGATCATTTCTCCCAGAAATTGGACAGCTTCTTCATCAGGTCATCGGACTGGATGCAGCGCTTCGTGGGCACGGGCAGGCTGTCCAGGAACTTCGATCCGTAGGGCTTCTGCACGACCCGCTGGTCCAGCAGCAGAAAGATCCCGCGGTCCTTCTCATGGCGGATCAGCCGTCCGAAGCCCTGGCGGAAACGGATCACGGCCTCGGGCACGCTGTACTCCATGAAGGCGTTGGCGCCCGCGGCCTCCAGAGCCTGGGTGCGGGCTTCGACCATGGGTTCGTTGGGCACGTCAAAGGGCAGTTTGCTCATCACGAGCAACTGAAGCGCGTCGCCGGGCACATCCACGCCCTCCCAGAAACTGTCGGTGCCCAGCAGGATCGCGTTGCCCGCCTCACGAAAGGCATCCAGCAGGTCGCTGCGGCTGCCGTCCTTGCCCTGGGCCAGCAGGGGAATGCGGCGGTAGTCCACCCGGTTCACCAGTTCCTCGAGGGTCGTGTTGAGAAAACTGTAACTGGTGAAGAGCATCAGGGTGCCCTTGTTGAAGCGCGTGGAAATGTCGGCCACCAGCTCGGCCAGCTTGCGGCAGAACTCGCGCCGGTTGCGCGCACTGGGTTCGGGCAACCAGCCCGGCACCAGCACGCGGGCCTGGCGTTCGTAGTCGAAGGGCGTGGCCAATGTGAGACAATCCATCTCACGGCCCAGGCGGTTCAGCCCGCAACTGTTCTGCAGGTAGCTGAACGAGCCGTCCACCGCCAGGGTGGCGCTGGTCAGCAGCAGGCTCTCGAGGCGCGAGAAGAGCTGGTCGGCCAGTTCGCGCCCGATGCGCAGTGGGCAACGCAGGAACTGGCTTTCGCGAGTCACCGGATGCATTTCGAACCAGGCCACCTGCTCGCCGTCCGCGTGGTCGGCCAGGGCGTCCAGCTCGTCCAGCAGTTCCAGCAGGGTCTGGCTCTGGAAGGCCAGTTCGGCGGGCACCGCGGCCAGATCGGGTTTCTTTTCCAGCAGGTCCGCCAGTTCCAGCTCGAGGGCGCGCAGACTGGCGCGCACTCCGGGCACTCCCGCGAAGAGCGCCTGGTGTTTGTCCACGTGATGCAGCAGGGGATTGTTGGCCTGGGTGAAGCGGGCCTTGTAGGTGTAGCGTGTCGCGCTGATCGCGTCGCCGTGCAGGGCCTGCTGGCGTGTGTTGTACGCCGTCCAGTATTCCTGCAGGGGCGCCTGCAGTGCCGCCAGGCCTTCGGCCAGTTCTTCAAGCGCGCGCACCACGCGATTGCCCGCGCCATTGGGGTCCGTCGGGTCCAGCACCGCACTGCGCAACTGGCGCAGCAGGCCCTTGCCGCGGTCTTCACCATCGTAGATCGCCCGCAGGGTGCGCGAGAGCGCCGGAAAGGAGAACTCGCTGCGGAACTGGCGCTCGGCGCTGCGCACCAGATTGTGGGCCTCGTCCAGAATCAGGTGGCCGTACTCGCCCAGGATGCGGCCTTCGGTCTGCAGGTCGGAGAGCAGCAGGCTGTGATTCACGATCACCACATGGGCGTCGGCCACATGGCGGCGCACCCGGTTCAGCCAGCAGCCCTCGCCCTTGCGGCAGCCCGGGTTGGCGCAGGCCCGGGCGTCGCTGCGCAACATGGCCCAGAGCTGGGGCACCACCCAGGGATGAAAGGCCGTGCACTCCTCGATGTCGCCCGTGCGGGTCCGGTCGGTCCAGATCACCAGCGGCAGCAGGCGCAGCCGTTCGTCGATGGTGGCCCGCTGGGGCAATTCGTCCAGCAGGGCCTTCCAGCGATGTCCGCAGAGATAGTTCTGGCGCCCCTTGAGCAAGACGGCCTTGAGCGGACCGCTGAGCGCACTGCCCAGCAGGGGCACGTCCTTGTGAAACAGCTGTTCCTGAAGATTGCGCGTGTTCGTGGAGACCACCACCCCGCGTTCTCCGCGAGCCAGCAATTCGCGTCCCTGAAGAATCGCGGGCAGCAGGTAGGCGAAGGACTTGCCCGTGCCGGTGGCCGCCTCGACCAGCTGGAAACGCCCTTCACGAAATCCGCGCACCACGGCGCTGGCCATCTCTTCCTGCTGGGGCCGGTGCTGGAAGCCCGCGATCGAGCGTGCCAGCAGCCCGCCCGGGGTGAACCAGCGCGCACGCTCCGAATCTTCCGTCTCGGGGCCGATGGCTTCGCGGATGTAGACATTGTCAGCCAGGCGTCCGTCGGCGGCGGGGTGGGGAGGTCGGCTGCCTTCCCGGGCCACCCAGGCATCCAGCTGCTCCAGCCAGTCCTGCTGACGCGAGTGGGTATCGTGCGCCACCAGTCTCAACAGGCGGCGGAGCTCGGGCTTGAGGCCGGCTCCCAGTTCCACCAGTTGCTGGAACACCAGTGCGGTGGCCTCGGCATCGTCGCAGGCCCGGTGGGCGCTTTCCAGAGTCACGCCCAGGGCAGTGGCCACGGTGCCCAGGCGGTGATTGCCCAGGGTGGGCAGCAGAATCTGCGCCAGCGGCACCGTATCCCAGGCATGGCGGTGGCGATTGAAAGCCAGACCGCATTGCTCGGCGGCGCGGGACGTGAAGCCCAGATCGAAGTCCACATTGTGTCCCACCAGCGGGGCATCGCCCATGAACTCGAGCAGGCGGGGCAGCACCTCCTGGATCGGCGGTGCATCACGCACCATCTTCGGTGTGATCCGGGTCAGGCGTTCGATGGCCGGGGGAATCGCGCCGCTGGGGCGCACAAGCTGGGAGAGACGGTCGACCACACGCCCATCGACGAGGCGCACGGCACCCACTTCGATGATCTCGGCGCTGTCTTCCAGTCCGGTGGTTTCCAGGTCGAAGGCGACCACAGTGCGGAACATCGGCTCCTCTCCGGGGCCGCCGCGGCAGGCTCCCTTCGCTGATGCAGCGGGCAGATGCGGCCGGTCACCCAGGGCAACCGGCCGCAGTGGATTCATCTCAGGTATGCTGTGCGCCGGATCAGGAGCCGGCCTCCGTGTGCTCCAGACCGGCACTCCAGCCCAGGTCGGCACGCTTGATCGCCAGCACGTCATTCAGCCGACCCACGGGAGTGGTGTTGGGAGCGCTGGCCAGCAGCGGGTCCTTCTGCTCGCACTCGCGATGGATCTGCAGCATGGCCTCGCAGAAGCGGTCCAGGCTCTCCTTGCTTTCGGTCTCGGTGGGCTCGATCATCAGGGCTTCGGGCACGATCAGCGGGAAGTAGGTGGTGGGAGCGTGCATCCCGAAGTCCAGCATGCGCTTGGCGATGTCCGAGGCCTTGTAGCCCAGCTTCTTCTGGTTGCGCGCGCTGAACACCACTTCGTGCAGGGTGGGACTCTCGAAGCCCAGACGATAGGTGTCCTTGAGCCGGGCACGGATGTAATTGGCGTTGAGGATCGCGTTCTCCGACACGCGCCGCAGCCCGCGGGCTCCCAGGCGTCGGATGTAGGCGTAGGCCCGCACCAGCGCGCCGAAGTTGCCGTTCCACATGTGTACCCGGCCGATGCTCTGCTCGGGTTCGACCCAGCGCAGGCCCTCGGGCGTCTCGCGCGTGACCGGACCGGGCAGGAAGGGAGCCAGGGTCTGGCCCACCACCAGGGGACCGGCACCGGGCCCACCGCCCCCATGGGGCACGGCAAAGGTCTTGTGCAGGTTGATGTGCATGATGTCAAAGCCCGAGCGCGCGGGCTGAACAAGGCCCAGCAGGGCGTTGAGATTGGCGCCATCCATGTAACACAAGGCCCCCACCCCGTGCACCATCTCGGTGATGCGCGCGATGTGCGAATCGTAGATCCCCAGGGTGTTGGGATTGGTGATCATGAACGCGGCCACGTCCTCGTCCAGCACGCGGGCCAGATGTTCCAGATCGAGCATGCCGTGCTCGTCGGATCCGACTTCCACCACCTCATAGCCCGCCAGGGTGATCGAGGCCGGATTGGTGCCATGGGCGCTGTCGGGGATCACCACCTTGCGGCGGGCGTTGCCCCGGCTTTCGTGATACTTGCGGATCATGAACAGCGCGGTCAGTTCGCCGTGCGAACCGGCCACCGGCTGCAGGGTCACGTCGCTGAAACCCGTGATCGCGCAGAGTTCCTGCCCCAGGGCGTGAATCAACCTCAGACTGCCCTGGCACTGCTCGTCGGGCTGAGCCGGATGCTGGTTGGTGAACCCTTCCAGGAAGGCCAGCCCATCGTTGACCTTGGGGTTGTACTTCATGGTGCAACTGCCCAGCGGGTAGATGTCCTTGTCCACATGGTGGTTCAGGCTGGAGAGGCGCACGTAGTGGCGCACGACGGTGCCTTCCGCGACCTCGGGCAGGTCCAGGGCCGATTCACGCTTGAACTGCGTGGGTTCGCGCTGCTCGAAACCGCCCGTGTTGACACCCGCGCTGGCTGAGTCGAAACTGCTGCCACCGTCCTTGTGATACTCGAAAATCAGGGTGCTCATCGTGCGCCCCCTCCCGTGGCCCGTTCGATCAGCCGGGCGAAGTTTTCCAGGTCATCCTGGGTCTGGAACTCATTCACGGCCACCAGCAGGGCGTCGCTGCCGCGCCGGGAATCCAGCGCCAGTCCGGCCAGCACTCCCTGGCGCTTCAGCTCTTCCAGCACCCGGTCACGACCGGGCAGCTCGAGGGCGAACTCGCGGAAGAAGGGCGCGGCACTCAGCACGCGGCAGCCGGGGATGCGTTCGAGGCGCTCGGCCAGCCAGGTCGCCCGCGTATACAGCGAGCGCGCCAGCTGGCGCAGGCCACTGCCGCCCATCAGGCTGAGGTAGATCGTGGCGAAGGTGGCCACCAGGGCCTGGTTGGTGCAGATGTTGCTGGTGGCCTTGGCCCGGCGGATGTGCTGCTCGCGGGTCTGGAAGGTCAGCACATACCCGCGCTTGCCCGAGGCGTCCTCGGTGGAGCCGATCAGCCGGCCCGGCATCAGGCGCACCCATCTGGCGCGCGAGGCGAAGAGGCCCAGGTTGGGACCGCCGTACTGGGGCGGCTGGGAGATGCTCTGGCCCTCGCCCACCGCGATGTCCACATCGGCCTCGCCCGAACTGGTGAACAGGGCCTGGGCCAGGGGGTCGAAGACATGGATCACCAACGCACCCGCCACATGGCAACGGGCGGTCAGTTCCTTGAGATCTTCCACACTGCCGAAAGCATTGGGGCTCTGGATCACCACGGCGCAGACCGTGTCGTCCAGGCGCTCGGAGAGGGCCCCGGGATTCAGGCGCCCGTTCTCGAGGGCAATGGTTTCCAGACTGTGCGGCCAGGGCGAGCCATAGGTGCGGGCCACCTGGAGATGCTTGCGGAACAGGCCGTCCGAGAGCAGGATCCGCTTGCGGCCCGGCTGGTCCTCGTGAATCGCGCGCGCCATGCGCAGGCCTTCGGCCAGGGCGCTGCCGCCGTCGTAGAGGCTGGCGTTGGCGATTTCCATGCCGGTGAGTCGCTGGATCATGCTCTGGAACTCGTAGATCACCTGCAGCGTGCCCTGGCTGACTTCGGCCTGGTAGGGCGTATACGCCGTGATGAACTCGCTGCGGGTGGCCAGCACGCGCACGGTCTCGGGGATGTAGCTGATGTAGGCTCCGCCCCCGAGGAAGCAGTTCTGGGGTGCGGGCACCAGATTGGCGGCGGCCAGTTCGTGCACGTGGCGCACCAGTTCCGATTCACTGAGGGCCGGTGAGACCGCCAGTTCTTCCGTCAGGCGGTTGCTGGCCGGGATGCCCGCCAGCAGCTCGTCGATCGAAGCCGCTCCGATCCGGTCCAGCATGGCCTGCCGGTCCCGGTCCGAGTTGGCGATGTATGGCATGAATGTCCTTCCCCGTCCCACTCTTGCGTGGGGCGACTGCGCCCGTCAGGGCATGTGGTGTGGGCAAAGAAAAACAGGGCGTACCGGAAAAGCCGGAACGCCCTGGAAGAGTGCTCCTGCCGGTCTCAGTCGGACACCTGCTCGTCGTACTCGTCGGGACTCATCAGGTCGTCCAGTTCGGCCTTGTTGCTGATGCGCACACGCACGATCCAGCCCCCTTCGAAGGGATCGTGGTTGATCAGCTGGGGATCGTCTTCCAGCGCGCTGTTGATATCCAGGATCTCGCCGGAAAGCGGAGCGTAGACATCGGCAGTGGCCTTGACGGCCTCGATGCTGCCCAGACTGTCGCCCTTCTCGAAGTGGGTACCCACACCCACCGATTCGACAAGGACGATGTCTCCCAGTTCGCCCTGGGCGTAGTCGGTGATGCCGATGGTGGCTTCGTCGCCATCGACCAGGATCCATTCATGGTCTTCCGTGTACAGCAGATTGTTGGGTACACTCATCTGGACTCGCTCTCCTCTCTTGCGGCCGGTCTCGTGGGGTCCGGTCGGCGTCCCTGGCCCGGGGCGACGGCCTCTGGATATCGTTCCTCAGAATCGGAGCGCCGCCCGTGCGGCAGGGACTCAGGCCTGGGGATTGTATTGCCAATTCTCAAGGAAACGGATGTCGAACTGTCCACTTCTGAACACCGGGTCCTTCATCAGGGCCAGGTGGAAGGGAATCGTGGTACGCACATCCTCGATGACATACTCGGTCAGGGCCCGCTTCATGCGGTCGATGGCCTCTTCGCGCGTGTCCGCATGCACGATCAGCTTGCCCAGCAGGCTGTCGTACCAGGTGGGAATCGTGTAGCCCTGGTAGATGTGACTGTCCACGCGCACACCGGGTCCGCCGGGCAGGTTCAGTGCGCCGATGCGTCCGGCGAAGGGCATGAAGTTGCGAGCCGGGTCTTCGGCGTTGATCCGGCACTCGATGGCGTGTCCGCGCACCTGCACCTGCTTCTGGGTCACGCTCAGGGGCAGCCCGGCGGCCGCCCGGATCATTTCCTTGATCAGGTCCACACCGGTCACCAGCTCGGTCACGGGGTGCTCGACCTGGATCCGGGTGTTCATTTCCATGAAGTAGAAATCCTGCCCGTCCAGCAGGAACTCGATGGTGCCCGCGGTGACGTAGTTCACCGAGCGCGCGGCACGCACGGCGGCCTCGCCCATGCGCTGGCGCAGGGCGGGATCCACGGCCGGGCTCGGGCTCTCCTCCACCAGCTTCTGGTGGCGGCGCTGGATCGAACAATCGCGTTCGCCCAGGTGGATCACGTTGCCGTGTGTATCACCCAGGACCTGCACTTCCACGTGACGGGGCTGGGTCAGGAACTTCTCGAGATACAGCCCGGGATTGCCGAATCCGGCCTGGGCCTCGGCACGTGCCGTGTCAAAGGCGTTCTCCAGTTCGTCGGCGCTGCGCGCGATGCGCATGCCGCGCCCGCCACCACCGGCGGTGGCCTTGAGGATCACGGGATAGCCGATGCCCTCGGCCAGCACGCGGGCCTCTTCCACGTTCTCGAGCAGGCCTTCGCTGCCCGGGATGACCGGGACCTTGGCCTCGCGCATGGTGGCCTTGGCATTGGCCTTGTCGCCCATGCCGCGGATCATGTCGCCCGTGGGGCCGATGAAGACCACGTCGTGGTCGGCGCACATGTCGGCGAATTCGGCGTTCTCGGCCAGGAAGCCGTAGCCGGGATGCAGACAGTCGGCACCCGTGACTTCCACGGCAGCCAGAATCGAACGGGCATTGAGGTAACTGGCGGACGAGGGGGGAGGACCGATGCAGACCGCCTGGTCCGCGAATCGCACGTGCAGGCTTTCGCTGTCGGCCGTGGAATGCACGGCCACGCTTTCGATGCCCAGCTCGCGACAGGCCCGGATCACACGCAGCGCGATCTCACCCCGATTGGCGATCAGCATTCGCTTGAACACGCGCGCTCCTAGAGGGCTTCGATGCGGAACATGACCTGGTCGAACTGGACCGGCTGGCCCGATTCGATCAGGATCTCGACGATGCGACCGGTCGTTTCCGCTTCGATCTCGTTCATGATTTTCATCGCTTCGAGAATGCAGAGGGTCTGGCCGGTACGGATGGTGTCGCCCACATTGACGAAGGGGGCGGCATCCGGGCTGGGTGTGCGGTAGAAGGTGCCCACCATGGGTGAGCGGATTTCGATCAGGTTGCTGGCGGCCAGCGCAGCCGTTTCGGCGGGGGCGGCAGGGGCCTGGGCCGGCGTGGCCGCCGGGGCCGCGGACTGGGCCCAGGTGGAGGAATCGGTGTGCACCGGGAAGCTCATCATCGAGGGCGCCGTGCGATCGGCGGCCAGATGCTTCTCGATGCGGATCTGGAGACCTTCTTCCTCGATTTCAAGCGTGCTGATGTTCGCGCTCTCGACAAGCCGGACAAGCTTGCGGATCTCGTTGAAGTCCATGCTGTGGAATCCTCTCGCGTCGTGGTGGCAACCGGGGGTGATGACCGGCAGGCCTTTGCCAGGGAATGGACACCGGGGCGGTGGGGGCCCGCGGCGGACCCCGTCCGGGGACAGGGTGACTTCGAACAGGAACGGGCCCGCATCACGCGTGCGACAGGGGCCAATGGACACATGCCGCAGGGGATCGTCGGACGGCAGGTCCGGGCGGCCAATTACACAAACCGACCCGCCCGAGGCAAGCCACAAGAGGGAAAGTTGCGCCGGCAAGCCGGCGCAGGACAAAGACTACTTCTTCACGCGTTCCAGGTACTCGCGCTTGCGGGTATCCACGCGAATGACCTCGCCCCGGTCGACGAAGAAGGGCACGTTCACCACAGCCCCCGTCTCGAGGGTCGCGGGCTTCTTGCCGCCGGAGGCGGTATCGCCCTTGTCGTTGGGCTGGGTGTCGGTGATCATCAGCTCGACGCTGGCGGGCAATTCCACCCCCAGAGCCACTTCCCCGTTGAAGAGGATGCTGACTTCCACGTTTTCCTTCATCAGGTCCATCACGTCTTCCACGGCCTTCTCATCCAGCTGGATCTGCTCGTAGGAGGCGGTGTCCATGAAGGTGAAGTGGTGGGCGTCGCGGTACAGGTACTGCATGAAGCGACGTTCGAGGCGCACTTCCTCGACCTTTTCACCGGCACGGAAGGTGGGGTCGATCACGCGCCCGTTGGTCACGCTCTTGAGCTTGGTGCGCACGAAGGCACCACCCTTGCCGGGTTTGACGTGCTGGAACTCAACGATGACATACAGATCGTTGTTGTAGGCAAGGGTCATGCCATTGCGGAAATCAGCGGTCGAGGCCATCGAAAAGCTCCTGTGAATGCTCTGTTGTGCTTGAAGGATCGGGACCGGAAGGGCCAGAGGAAAGCAGCCGCAGCATCCCGTCCTCATCAAGGACCGCGATGCCGAGCTGCCGTGCCTTCTCCAGCTTGCTGCCAGCTTTTTCGCCGGCGACAAGATAATCCGTTTTTTGTGAGATGCTGCCGCTTACTCGCGCTCCCGCCGCTTCGAGCATGCGCTTGGCGTCCTGACGGTCGACTCGGGTGAGAGTGCCGGTGAGCACCACGGTCTTTCCCGCCAGCGGACCCGCTTCCGGAAGCGCTCTGGCGTCGCCGCGGGCCAGGTCGAAACCGGCCCGGGCGAGGGCTTCGAGACGCTGCTGGCCTTCTTCCGAGCGGAAATACTCCTGAAGACTGCTGGCCACCCGTGGCCCCACATCGGGCACCGCCTGCAGCTCCTCTTCGCTGGCCGCTCGCAGGGCCTGGATGTTGCCGAAGCGATCCAGCAGCACGCGCGCCACTCCCTCACCCACATGCCGGATGCCCAGCGCGAACAGCAGGCGTGCCGGGTCCTGCTGCAGACTCGCGCGCAGATTGGCCAGCACCTTGGCCGCATTCTTCTCGCCCATCCGCTCCAGCGACTGCAGTTGCTCCTGGTTCAGCGCATAGAGATCGGGCACATCGCGCACCAGTCCGGCCTCGAGCAGGGCGCTGACAAGCCGGCTGCCGATGCCTTCGATGTCCAGTGCCTTGCGCGACACAAAATGTTCGATTGCGGCCTGGGCCTGTGCCGGGCAGGCTCGGTTGGGGCAGCGCAGGGCCACCTGCTCCGGGTCACGCTGCAGGTCGGTGTCGCACACGGGACACCGATCGGGAGCCTGCACGGGCGGAAAGAGAGTGGGATCCTCGGCGGGGCCGGTGACCTTGGGAATGACTTCGCCACCCTTTTCCACGTAGACCCGCAGGCCCACCCGCAACTGCCGGCGCTCGATTTCCTCGAGATTGTGCAGGGTGGCCCGCGCCACGGTGCTGCCCTGGATGCGCACCGGTTCCAGTTCGGCAACCGGTGTCACGACTCCGGTGCGCCCGACCTGCCAGGTGATCTCCTTGAGCCTGGTGATCTCGCGCGTCGAGGGAAACTTGTAGGCCATCGCCCAGCGCGGGGCCCGGCGCGTGTAGCCCAGACGCTCGCGCTGGTCGAGGCGGTTCAGCTTGAGCACCACTCCGTCGGTTTCCACGGGCAGCTCGTGACGGGCCTGCTGCCAGTGCTGCAGGTAGGCGGTCACGTCCTCGAACCCACGGCAGACCCGGCCATGCGGAAACACGGGCAAGCCCAGGTCCTGCAACCGTGCGATCAGGGCGGACTGGCTGTCCAGCCCGGACAGCTCCTCGACCACATCGTAGAGGAACACCGCCAAGCGTCGTTGGCTGACCTCCTTGGGGTCCTTGAGTTTGAGTGAGCCGGAGGCGGTGTTGCGCGGATTGGCGAAGAGCGGCAGCCCCGCGGCGGCGCGCGCCTCGTTGAGGGCGGCGAAATCACGTTGTGGAATCAGGGCTTCGCCGCGCACGGTGATGCGTTCCGGTGCGCCGTCAGCCAGTTGCAGGGGCAGGCTGCGGATGGTGCGCAGGGCCCCCGTGATCTCCTCGCCGCGCTGGCCGTCCCCGCGGGTCGCGCCCAGCACGAAACGGCCCTGCTCGTAGACCAGGCTGACCGAGGCTCCATCCAGCTTGAGTTCGCAGTACCATTCGAGGGAGTCGGCACTGTCCAGGCCCAGCCCTTCGGCGGTGCGGGCCAGAAACTCCCTCAGGTCGTCCAGTGAGTAACTGTTGTCCAGGGAGTACTGCTGGCGGGCATGGATCACTTCGGGCAGTTCACCCGCGGGGGCCGCGCCTACCCGGCGACTGGGCGAGCCGGCATCGATCCAGCCCGGTTGCCGATCTTCCACCTGCAACAACAGGGTGTAGAGCCGATCGTATTCCGCGTCGGAAATCGAGGGCCTGCCAAGTTGGTGATACAGTCGCCCATGCTGGTTCAGCTCGCGCACCAGTTGCAGGTACTGCTGCCGGTCGAACTGCTCGGCGGTGGCGGGCAGGGCGCTCATCGCTCAGTCCTCTTCACCCGTGTAGCACAACAGGCTTTCCACGGGCACTCCGGCCGCTTCCAGACGCTGGCGCCCCGGCAGGAAACCCAACTCGATCACGAACAGCGCCGACTGCACGGTGGCACCCAGTCCGCGGACCAGTTCGGCGGCAGCCAGCACGGTGCCGCCCGTGGCCAGCAGGTCATCGAGCAGCAGGATCTTCTGGCCGGGAGCGCAGGCGTCCTCGTGGATTTCCAGTGCGTCGCTGCCGTACTCCAGCGCGTACTCGACCCGACGGGACTTCCAGGGCAGCTTGCCCGGCTTGCGCAGGGGCAAGAAGGGTTTGCCCAGTTCCAGCGCCAACGGAGCGCCGAAGAGAAACCCGCGGCTCTCGATGCCCGCGACGGCATCCAGGTTTGCCGCGTCCACGCGCTCGGCCAACTGGCGGATGCAGGCACTGAAGGCCCGCGGGTCGGACAATATGGGCGTGATGTCCTTGAAGGCGATGCCCGGGCGGGGAAAATCCATCACGGTGCGCACGTTGGCCGCCAGGTCGAAGGTCGTCTCACTCCCTTCATGGGTCGAGATCCACCAGACCGTGCCGCCCGCATCACGCACGGCGCCCCGGCGATTGGGATCATTGCCGCGATGCGGTTCCTGCACGGATTCCGCGCCCAGCTCAAGGGCACGCCGGTAACGGGCCTCCACGTCGGGCACGTAGACATGCACGTGCGCCTCGCGCGCCTGCCAGCCCGGAGCCGCATCGGCGAGCATCACCAGGCTGTCGGAGATCAGCACTTCAGCGTGCTGGACCCGCCCTTCGGGCGTCAGGTGCCGGCAGAGCACGCGGGCACCCAGAAGTTGAGTCAGGAACTCAATGGTGCTGTCCGCGCCCTGTACGACAAGATATGGGGCCGCCATGGGCTGGCCCGCAGGATGCCAGGAACTGTTCATCTCCGCTCCAATCTGTGTCCGCTCCCGGCCGCTTGGTGCTCAGCGGCGCACGCGAAAACCGGGTTCGGCAGGTTCCGCCGGTTCGGGGCTTTCCGTGACCGTATCCACATGGATCGAGCCCGGGTTGCTCTTCATGTGGTCCAGCAACTGCCGGACCAGGCCCGCCGGGCCCTGGGCGAGCACCTCGACCCGTCCATCGGGCAGGTTGCGCACCCAGCCATCAAGCCCCAGCAGGCGGGCCCGTTCGGCACAGGTCCAGCGGAATCCCACGCCCTGGACCCGGCCCGAAAACAGCCAGCGAGTGCCCTTCACACCTTACTCCTCGCGCAGTTCGCGGGTCATCAGAGCGGTCACTTCCTCGCGCACGTCGGCTCCGTCGAACAGGGCACGGTGCACGGCTTCGGTGATCGGCATGGGCACATTGTGACGGCGTCCCAGTTCGCGGGCGGCGTGGGTCGTGCGCACACCTTCGGCGACCATGGTCATTTCGGCCAGCACCTCGTCCAGCGAGCGCCCGCGCCCCACCTGTTCGCCCACGTGCCGGTTGCGGCTGTGGCGGCTCATGCAGGTGGTGAACAGATCGCCCATGCCGCTGAGCCCGGCGAAGGTCTCGGGGCGACCGCCCATCGCGGTACCCAGGCGCGTGATCTCGACCAGCCCACGGGTCAGCAGCGCCCCCTTGGTATTGTCGCCGAATCCCAGCCCGTCACACATGCCACTGGCGATGGCGATCACGTTCTTCAGTGCACCGCCCAGTTCCACGCCGCAAAGATCGTCGTTGATGTAGACCCTGAAGGTCTCGCCCGAGAACACGTGCTGGGCACGCCGGGCCTGCTCCAGGTCGAGCCCCGCGATGGTGACGCTGGTGGGCAGGCCGCGCGCCACCTCCTCGGCATGACTGGGCCCCGAGAGACACAGGGAATGGGTCCCGGGCAGGGCGGGCCAGACCTCGCTGACCACTTCGCTCATCCGCTTGAGACTGCCTTCCTCGACACCCTTGGCCACATCCACCAGCAGCACATCCGCTGAGGCCAGGTTGGCCAGGCGTCCCAGGGTGGCCCGCACCGCATGGCTGGGCACCGCCATCAACACCAGTTCGGCCTGGTCCACGGCCCAGGCCAGGTCGTTGCGGATCTCCAGGTCGTCGGGCAGCGGAACCCCCGGAAGCACGGGATTCTCCCGCAGCCCGGACTGATACCGGGCCACCAGGGCCGGATCGAACTCCCAGACCCTCACGGCCTGCTCGTGCTGGCGCAACAGCAGCGCCAGGGCCGTGCCCCAGCTGCCGGCGCCGATGACGGCGATCTTCATGGCTGTTTCTTCTCCACGGGAATGCGGTTGCCGATCTTCTGTTCCAATCCCTGACGGAAGCGGGAGATGTTGCGACGGTGCAGCCAGACCAGCGCCAGCGGCAGCACCACGGCCAACAGACCCAGCATGCCCCGGTTGTGGAACACGAACAGGCTGCTGACGAAATAGGCCGCACCTCCACTGAGCGAGGCCAGGAACATGTAGCGCATCAGGAACAGCACCACCAGAAACACTCCGAGTGCCACCAGCGCCGGTCCGGGGCTGAGCGCCAGGCAGACACCCGCCGCGGTGGCCACCCCCTTGCCTCCGCGAAAGCCCGCGTAGACCGGAAAGACATGTCCCAGCACGCAGGCCAGACCCGCGAGGGCGTGAGTGGTCAGCGGATCACCGGGCGTGTTCAGCAGCAGAGGCAGCAGGGCCACCGCCAGCACGCCCTTGAGCAGATCCACCACGATCACCCCGATGCCCCAGCCCCAGCCCAGCAGGCGACTGACATTGGTGGCTCCGGCATTGCCGCTGCCGTATTCGCGCAGATCCACATTCAAGCGCCAACGCACGACCAGCAGGCTGGTGGGCAGGGAACCCAGCAGGTAGGCCAGCACAAGCAGGAAGGCCAGGGCCATGGGGCCTCCGGAAATGGCGGGACATCAACCCCACCGGATAAAGGCGCGCGATTCCCCGCCAGAGGAATCGCGCGCCCGAAAATCAGTCGTCCAACGTGTCCGATGACTTGCCGGAGCTTCGAGGGTGATACACGAGCCCCACGGCCGCACGCACCTTGGCTTCCAGATCGGCGAAGAGTTCGGGACGCTCCTTGAGCAGGGTCTTGACGTTGTCGCGTCCCTGACCCAGGCGCTCTTCTCCGAAACTGAACCAGGTGCCGCTGCGCGTGATCACGCCCGCTTCCACACCCAGATCGATCAACTCGCCAGCCTTGGAAATGCCTTCCCCGAACATGATGTCGAACTCGACCGTGCGGAAGGGTGGCGCCATTTTGTTCTTGACGATCTTGACCTTGGTGCGATTGCCCGTGGCTTCCTGCCCGGCCTTGACCGTGCCGATGCGGCGGATGTCCAGGCGCACGCTGCTGTAGAACTTGAGCGCGTTGCCGCCGGTGGTGGTTTCTGGGTTGCCGAACATCACGCCGATCTTCATCCGGATCTGGTTGATGAAGATCAGGCAGGTATTCGAGCGTGAGACACTGGAGGTGAGCTTGCGCATGGCCTGGCTCATCAGGCGGGCCTGGGTACCCACATGGTAATCGCCCATGTCGCCCTCGATTTCGGCCTTGGGCACCAGGGCCGCCACCGAATCCACCACCACCACGTCGATGGCGTTGCTGCGGATCAGCCGGTCGGCGATCTCGAGAGCCTGCTCACCCCAGCTGGGCTGCGAGACCAGCAGGTTGTCGGTGTCCACACCCAGAGCCTTGGCGTAGATCGGGTCCAGCGCGTGTTCGGCGTCGATGAAGGCACAGATGCCGCCGCGCTTCTGGGCTTCGGCGATGATGTGCAGGGTCAGGGTGGTCTTGCCCGAGCTTTCCGGCCCGAAGATCTCGACGATGCGCCCGCGGGGCACACCGCCCACTCCCAGCGCGATGTCCAGTGTCACACTGCCCGTGGGAATGCTCTCCACTTCGATGATCGCGCCCTGATCGCCCAGACGCATCACCGAGCCCTTGCCGAATTCCTTGTCGATCTGGCCCAGGGTACTTTCCAGATTCTTCTGGCGTTCCTTGTCCTTCGCTTCCGCCGCATTGGTTTTCATCGGGTATCCTTATGGATTGTGTCGTTCGGTTCAGGTCGTGCCGGCCAGCGGGAAGCCCGCCAGTTCCGTGTAGTGGGGGCCTTCGGGCGCGAGCCGGCTCTCGTACAGCACCAGATGGTCGAGCCGCACGGGCAGTGGCAGGCAGCCATTGGCCAGATGGGCCACCAGCAGGGCTTCGCCGCCATCGCGTACCCGGCCGATGGTGATGTGGGGCCGGTAGCGCCGCCTGTCCAGTACCAGTCCCTGCAGCCGAAAGCCACGTTCCAGCTGTTCGACCAGCCGCGACAGCGACTCCAGTGGTCCCGTCAGTCCGGTCCAGAGCTCGCGCGGACGGCCCGGTTGGCCGAAGAAACCGGGTTCGGCCAGCTGGAAGACCAGGGCCTCGTGCCTGCCGGCAACCTGCTCCAGTGTCTCACAGAGCGCCGGAATTCTGTCGTGGGCAAGCTCCCCCAGAAAGACCGCGGTCAGGTGCAGGCACTGCTCGCTGACCCACTTGACCGCTTCGCGTCGGCTGCGCAGGCGGGCCTGCTGCTCCATCAGTTCACGCCGGACCGCTTCGGCCAGAGGAAAACCCGTGAACAGGCGTACCATCGCAGGCCCTTCCCGCAGGCGATCGTCGTGTGTGTATTGCAAGGAATCGGGGTCATCCGTCTCGTCGGATCCTTCGGGAAACGACGCGCTCAAGATACGGAAGGGGTTGGGACATCAGGCCCCTTCCACTGGCTGTGTGAGGCAGCGAAACAACCAGGCCAGGGCCTGGCCGACCGCCCGGGCACGCACCTGTTCGCGGTTGCCGCCCAGACGCAGCCCCATGCTTCGTACACCGACGTCCGGTCCGGCCAGACCCAGCCAGACGGTTCCCACCGGTTTGTCGGCGCTGCCGCCATCCGGACCGGCGATGCCGCTGACCGACAGCCCCCAGTGGGCGCCCGTTTCACGGATCACCCCAGTGGCCATCGCTTCCACGCAGGCCGCACTGACCGCGCCATCGTGCTCGAGGATCGCGTCACTCACACCCAGCCAGCGTTGCTTCTGCGGGTTGGAATAGGCCACCACCGCGCCGGGAAAGATCCGCGAGCTGCCAGGAAGGCTGGTCAGGGCGGCCGCCAGCAGGCCACCCGTACAGGACTCCGCGACCGCCACGGTCTGCCCACGGCGGCTCAGCTCGGCCAACAGCAGGGTCGGCAGGTTCTCGGGGCCTTCGTGGAGCACGTGTCCGGCCAGACGTTCGCGCAGCAGGCGCCGCCCCCGCTCCAGCAATTCCGCCGACGCGTCCGCGGGCGCCTGGAGGCGCACCAGCACCCCCTCGGGACCGGGATAGAAACCAGGATCACCGAATTCGGCGAAATCCTCCAGCGGTTCCAGTCGGCGCGACACTTCCTGTTCCGGCAGTTTCCAGACACGCGTGTAGAGCGCCTGACCCCGCTGTCCCCCGGACACCATGGTGCGCAGCCAGGGCAGCACCTGTTCGTGCATCAGGGCCCGCATCTCGCTGGGCACGCCCGGCAGGGCCAGCCAGACCCGGTCCGGGGCCGAAACGGGAGCATGGAACAACAGGCCGTCGGCGCTGCCCACCGGATTGGGAAATGTCGCTCCGGGCACCGGGTGCTGACTCTGCCCCGGGGCTGCGGTGCGCGGATCACGCCCGGCGGCGGCCAGCCGGGCCTGGAAACGCGCACGATGCTCGGCGTCGTGCTCCAGACGGGCTCCAAAGGCGACGGCCAGTGCCTCGCGGCTGCGGTCGTCCACCGTGGGCCCCAGACCGCCCGTGCCGATGGTGAACCAGCCCGGTTCCAGAGCCAGTGCGGTCACCCGCTCGGGCAGGTCGGGCACGATGCGGATTTCCTCGACCGCCAGCCCAAGCCCGGACAGCAGAGCCAACAGCTCGGCGCTGTTGGTGTCACGGCGCAGCCCGTTCAGCAGTTCGTCCCCGATGCAGACGATACGCAGACGCTGGGGCAGACGATCCGGGAACTGGGCAGTCATGGGGTCGGCTCTCCCTTGTGTGTCATGCCGGCGCCCCCGTGGGACGCGCGTGCGGGCCGGGTGTTCCGCAGGATTCCGGGCAGCGGCGTGATTTCCGCGCGCGTGTCAGGGGAACTGGACAGCTTGGCAGGCCTGTCAGGATCCGCGGCGGCCGAGGGCCTCAGCGCAGGGATTCGCGTCCATCGAGAGCCCGGGCCAGGGTCAGGGTGTCAATGAAATCCAGACTGCCGCCCATGGGAACTCCCCGAGCCAGACGCGAGAGGCGAATCGGCAGTTCCTGGAATTCGCGTTGCAGGTAGAGCGCCGTGGCGTCGCCTTCAACCGTGGAATTGGTGGCCAGGATCAGTTCCTGCACCTCGCCCGTGGCCAGCCTTTCGCCC
Source organism: Candidatus Delongbacteria bacterium (assembly GCA_020634015.1). Classification (NCBI taxonomy): domain Bacteria; phylum Candidatus Delongiibacteriota; species Candidatus Delongbacteria bacterium. The sequence continues at coordinate 107,639 of JACKCN010000007.1, forward strand.
AGGCGCCGGATGCTGAGCTGGCCGGGGCCCACTCCGTCAAGCGGTGAGAGGGCGCCTCCAAGAATGTGATACAGCCCGCGGTACTCGCCCGCGCGTTCGACGGCCATCAGGTCCTGAAGATGTTCGACCACGCAGATCAGCGTGCGGTCGCGGCGCGGGTTGAGGCACAGATCACAGCGCGGCTGCTCGCTCAGGTTGCCGCAGTCCTCGCAGAATCGGCTGGATTCCAGCACGCGCTGCAGGGCGGTCGCCAGGGCTCCGGCGCCCTCCTGGCCTTTCATCAGGCTGTGCAGGGCCAGGCGCAAAGCGGTCTTGCGGCCAATCCCGGGCAGCTTGGCGAATTCGGCCACCAGGGCTTCCATGCTGGGCGTCAACAGGCTCACGCCAACTCCCTTGGTCTGTGTGTGAGACGGATCATCGATCGAGCAGACGTCCGTTGACCCGCTCGATCAGGGTGCCGATGGCCGGGTGCTGCTGTTTCAGTTCCTCGAGGCGGCTCTCGCCATTGAGATGCGTGCGTCGCGCGGTGATGAAGCGCTCTTCGGGACTCAGATCGCCTTCCACGAAGATCAGTCGCGGAGCCTTTGCCAGCCCCAGGCCTTCGCCGACACAGGCCGCCAGGGCTTCGCGGTTGCGTTCCAGTCCCTGGCGCGCCGGTTCTCCCGACCAGCGCCCCCGCAGAGTGATCGCCTGGCCATCGCAGGACACGGGCAGAAAACTGGCGAACCCATCCGCCAGCAGGGGAAAACGCGTTGCCACCGCATCCAGCACATGCAGCCAGCCGCTGCGGATCACATCCCAGGCCAGCGGGATCTCGTTGCTCGCGGGGCGGGACGTCGGTGCGGACACGGTGGGTTCCGGCACGCCCGGGGTGGGTTCGGGGGCTCGTGGCTGCTGGCGAGGGGTGACGGGAGACGGGTTACTGAGCGGCGGGACCGGCTCAGCTTTCAGAGACTTTTTTTTTTCGGTCTCCGCCGGGAGGGGCCGGGCGGGAGCCACGGGCCGCTGCGCTCCTTCGACCTGCCCCAGACTGCCCACGGGCAGTCCCGCCAGACCACGCAGCAGTGCATGGGCATCCAGGCTGCGTTCCATGCCGGCCAGGCGCAACAGGCAAAGCTCGAAGCGCAGACGCGCGTGCCCGCCACGACGGAAGCCGTCGATCTGGGCGCCCAGCAGAGTCAGCATGCGCAGCAGGTCGCTTTCCTGAAACTGGCTGGCCAGGGGTGCCAGTGCATCGCGCTGCTCGCTGGGCAGGTCGCACAGACTGCCGTCGGGCGCCAATTGCAGCAGCAGCAGGTTGCGCAGATTCTCGGCCAATTGCAGCAGGTATTCGGCCAGATCGGCCCCACGCGCGACGATCTCGCGGGCATGGGCAAACACGCCGCCCAGATCACGACTGGCAAGCATGGCCAGCAGCTCGGCCAGGCGATCCTGTTCCACCAGACCCAGCGCGCGCACCACTTCGTCATGGTCCACGTGCCCGCTGCTGAAACTGAGCACCTGGTCCAGCAGGGACTGGGCATCGCGCATGCCGCCATCGGCACGGCGTGCGATCAGCTGCAGGGTGCGCGCTTCCACCTCAAGTCCCTCGCTGGCCACCACGGCCCGCAGGCTCTGTTCGATCTCGCCCAGGCTGAGGCGCTTGAAATCGAAGCGCTGGCAGCGCGAGAGCACGGTGGCGGGCACCTTGTGCAGCTCGGTGGTGGCGAAGATGAAGATCGTGCGCGGCGGAGGTTCTTCCAGGGTCTTGAGCAGGGCGTTGAAGGCACTGGTCGAGAGCATGTGCACTTCGTCGATGATGTAGACCTTGGTGCGGTATTCGCTGGGGCCGTACTTGACGTTGGTGCGCAGGTCGCGAATGTCGTTGACGCTGTTGTTGCTGGCGCCGTCGATTTCGATCACGTCGAAATTGTTGCCCTCGTCCATGCCCGCACACGAGGGACAGACACCGCAGGGTGAGGTGGTGGGACCGTTGACGCAGTTCAGGCACCGGGCGAGGATGCGCGCGATCGAGGTCTTGCCCACTCCGCGAGGCCCACTGAAGACATAGGCGTGTGCCACACGGTCGCTCTGGATCGCGCTCTCGAGGGTCCGAGTGACATGCTGTTGGCCAATGACTTCCGCAAAGGATTTGGGGCGCCACTTGCGGGCAAGCACGATGTAGGACATCCGGGGTTCCTTGCTGGGAGGCTGAAAGGGCCGAAGACAGGGACAGCCGGGTGCAGATGACGGGTGTAACGCGGCACAAGCCAGTATCGCTTACCGCTGCTACCTTCCGGTCCTGACGGGGTTGGGCAACCTGTCATTGCGCGTCCCCATCACCTGCACCCGGCCGTCCAGCCGTTCAGGGCGCCCAATATCGGAGAGCCGGGGGACATTCGCACCCCACCACTCCCCCGGCAAGTACCCGAATGGCTTCAAAAAACGCCGGGAACGGATCCACGGCTCCTGGATCAGCGGGCCTCGGCGGCCGCGCGAATGACCCAGGCCGTTTCATACCCAAGTTGCCGGGCCTGCTGTTTCAGATCGTTCGCCTCTTCGATCGACTCAAAACGGCCCAGCACCACCTTGCAGCCCGTCTCATTCTGCAGCAAGCGGACGGGAAGTCCCGGGAACAGCTCCCGGGCCGCGAGTTCGGCCGCTTCGGCCTGCAGCTGGTCCGGCCCGCTGTAGATCTGGACCCCGAACTCCTGGAGTGCGGGGCTGGCAGGACTCTTCTTCGCGCGCACGGGTGGGGTGTCAACCACGGGCGCAGGGGCCAGGGTGATGGGAGATTCGGGCAACAGCAGCGGATCGAATTCGGTCACACTGGTTGCCCCGCGGCCCTGGCCCGCTTCGCTCTGGCGATCCTGCGCAGGTGATGGCTCAACCGCAGGCGCAAGGCAGCCACTGAGCCCCGGTCCCAGCAGTGCCACAAGCAGGATGCCGCGTACCCGGGCGATGATCGGTCCGTTGCGTGTCATGGTCGACTCTCCACGATGGCTGCCTTGTCCTGTGGCAGCCAGCCCTCGCGCCCGTCGGGCAGGCGCAGGCGCCACCATTGTTTTCCTTCGCTGACCAGACGGACGGTCGTGCCCTCGTGCAGGTCGAACAGGGCTTCCGCATCGGCCAGTGGTGCCGCGTGCACCGTGGCACGCTGGGCCAGTATCACCAGATGCCGGCTGGTTTCCCGGTGCCGGATCTGCAGGCTCAGCAACACCAGCAGCAACAGGGCCGCCAGCCCGCTGATCCACTGCAGGCTGCGGACTGTGGCGCCGGGAGCCAGCCGCTCCAGAATGCGCAGACAGCGCAGACCGGACCAGAGCGCCAGCAGAACCAACAGGGCCACGGCGGTGCCGTCCCGGGGAAGGCTTTCAAGCACGCGGTCGAGCCAGTCCCAGATCGGCAGACGCACGGTCTGGCCCAGATCGTCACTGAGCAGATGGCTGGCGATCTCAAGGTTCTTCTGCACATCGCGGTCGAACGGGCTGATCGCTTCGGCGCGACGCCAGCTGAGGATCGCCAGCCCGGTCTCTCCCAGCCGGAAATGGCTGTTGCCCAGATTGTACCACAGTTCGAGACCGTCGAAACCCGCCCGGGCCAGACTGTCGTACCCGGCCACGGCCGCGCCCCAGTCACCCGCCTCGTAGGCCTGATTGGACTGGAGGAACAGTTCCCGCGCCTGGCTCTGCTCCATGGCCTGCACGGGGCTTGCCAGACCGCACAGCGTCAGCCACAAGGATGCCAGCAGGAGTCGCAGAGTGCGTGCGTTCATGCCTTGCCCCCTTCCAGCACGGTGCGCAACTGCTTGAGCAGGGCGTCCCCCCGGGCCAGCAGAGCCCGGGCCTGATCCACCTGGCTCGCGCCGTCACTGGCATAACGGGCCAGATCCAGCTCGCGACGGAAACGGGTCAGCGCGCCAGCGGCTTCTTCGCTGAGGCGGCCACTGGCCAGCAGTTCTCTTGCCAGTTCTTCCAGGACCAGTTCACCGGGTGGGCGGCCCAGCCGGTCGGCAAGGTAACGAGCCAGCGCGTCGTCCAGCTCCTTGAGAGTCCTGGTGGCGTCGCCGCGTGCCAGTGCCTTGCGAGCGGCCGCAAGCCGACGCCCTGCTTCTCCTCCGGCTCGGCGACGACGGGAGGACAGGGGATCGGAGGCATCCAGCCGCTGGCGACGCATCCAGGCCGAGGCTCCCAGCGGGGCCAGCAGACAGAGTCCCACCAGCGTACGCCAGCTCCAGTGGCGGTGCAGCGGCAGAGTCGCCGGCGAGAGGGTCTCGGGCGCATCGAGGATGTGACGGATGTCCTGGCCGTAGCTCTCCACCTTGCCCGCGCGCAGCCCGTAGCCGATCTGACTGTCGACCATGCTGCGCGTGCCGGGAGCGACATCCAGTGTCCAGGGGCCCGCACTCAGAGTCTTGTAGCTGCCGTCCACGGGGTCGTAATACACCAGCTGAATGGCCCCAACGGTCTGCTCACCCGAGTCACGGGCCACGATCAGTGTCTTGTAGCTGCGCGTACCGCCGAAACTTCCCTGGGCCCGACGCACGCTGCTCTCCTGCTGGGTGTCGTACTTCTCGAGCCCGCGGGAGACTTCCGGCTCCAGCAGGGGCAGCAGGGCCAGATTGCCCTCGCCGCTGACGCGCGTGGTGAGGGTGAGCGCCTCGCCGGCTTCCAGGGCGGTGCGATCCGGTTTCGAGTCCAGCCGATATTGTCCGACCACTCCGGTGAAGCCCGCGGGAGCGCCGGGCGGCAGGGGCTGCACATCCAGGGTGATCGCCCGGCAGGGCAGAATTTCGGTGCGCACCCGGCGGAACGGATCGCCGCCCAGCATGTTGTCGAAGAGGCTGCGCTGCCGTTGGCGCTGGCGGTTGTCGGGAATGTTCACCCGCGCGTTCAGCGCGGGAATCTCAAGGTTGCCGTCGCGAGTGGGAAAGAGGGCGATCTCCTTGATCACGGCCACATTCCAGCTCTGGCCATCCACCATTTCGGTCTGGGACTCGGGACGCTGGATGTCTTCCAGGTTCTCGCGCAGGAAACCGGCGCTCGAGGGCAGGTCTTCGATGTCGTACCCACTGACCTGCACGTTGAAGTAAAGCTTGTAACGCAGCAGCACCTTCTCGCCCACCACGGGACGGCGGTTGCTGACCTCGGCACGCAGCATCGCCGGGACCTGGCTCCCGGGCTGGTCGCTGATGTTGATCGTGCGTGCCGGAGCGGTCAGGGTCTTGCCATCCACGGTCACCCGGGCCATTCCGATCCCGCGGGTGCCCGGTCCGTCGGGCAGCAGGCTGAAGCTCCAGCTGCGCTCATAACTGGCCGCGCCATTGACGATGCTGGTCGAACGACTGATCGCCGGCCCCGAGAGCTTGCGAAAGCCCTTGAAGTCGGGGAACTGGGGTTGCACGTCGTGGGGCAGCGAGCTTTCGGAACTGAGCACATAGCGCACCAGCACCGTCCCTCCGTCAAGCGACACCTCGCTGTTGAAGGTGGCGGCAAGCGCGGTCCCCTGAGCCAAGGCCAGAAGCACAAGCAGGACCAGCGGAAGCCGCAGGAAAGTCCGGATCTGCCGGAGGGTCATGCTCACCAATCCTTCTCCACTCGGCGCCCGTTGGAGGGCAGGTTTTCCAGTTGACGGGCCAGTGCCGCTTTCTCCTGCTGGCTGATGGCCTGCAGGATCTGCTCCAGCTGCTCGGGGGAAATCGGCATGGCCTGGGCCGCGGCCGTTGAATCGCCGAGCTGGTCTGCCTGATCCTGTGGCTCGCCCTGCTGAGCCTGTTGCCCTTCCTGTTCGGCGCCCGGCTCCTGCGAGGGGTCCGGGGCCTGGGGCTGGTCCTGACCATTTCCCTGACCGGACTGCGAGTCCTGATCCTGCGGCTGCTGCCCCTTGTCGCCCTTGTCTGATTGCTGGTCCTGGCCGGACTCCTGGTCCTGCGGGTCCTGGCCATCCTGGGAATCCTGGCCATTCTCCTGTTGCTGCTGCTGTTGCTGTTCCAGCATCTGCTGGGCCAGTTCCAGATTCCAGCGCGCCTCATCCAGGCTTGAGTCATTTTTCAGGGCCTGGACATAGGCTTCCACGGCTCCTGCCGGGTCCTGCTGCTCCAGACGGGTATTGCCCAGATTGTACCAGCCCTTGCCCGCCCAGGCGGGGTCGCCACTCTGGGCAACCCGGGCGAAGCGGGAGGCCGCGGCGTCCAGATCGCCCTGGCGATAGGCGCTGGCGCCCAGGTCAAAATGAGCCTCGAGGTTCTCGGGGTCCTTGGCCAGAGCCTCGCCAAAATAGCCGCTGCTGGCGGGAAAATCCCCATTGCGGTAGGCCTCTTCTCCCTGGCGCAACTCGCTGCGTCCACTGGCCGTGGATCCCGCAGCCAGAATCAGGCAGCAGGCAAGAATCGAGATGAATTGTTGATTCATTGATCGATCTCCATGCCAATCAATGACTTTGATTTTCCTGTCGAAGCAGGCAGAAGCAGGGCCAATGCCTGCAGCAGCAGACCGGCCGCCAGGAACCACTGGTAGCGATGCTGCCATCCCGAGTAGAGCTGACTGCCCAGGGCCTTCTTGTCCATCTGGTCGATCTCATCGCGGATCCGGATCAATTCGTCACCCCCCGCGCTGCTGCGGAAGTAACTGCCCTGCCCCAGGTCGACCAGATGCACCAGCACCTCCTCGTTGAGGCGCGAGAGCACGATGTTGCCCTGGCGATCGGTCTTGAGCGAGCCCGGCCGGTCCGGGTCGGGCACCGGGCTGCCTTCCAGCGAGGCCATGCCCACCGCGAAGATCCGCACGCCCGCCTCGACGGCCTTCTTCGCCGCCTCTTCCCACTGGCCCTCGAAATCCTCGCCGTCGGAGAGCACCACCAGCACCCGGTGCTGACCCTGGTCCTCCTCCTCGCGATTGAACAGTTCCAGCGCCGTGTTGATCGGGGCCGCCAGATCGGTGCCCGGCCGAGGAATCAACCCCGGCTTGAGCAGGTCCACCAGAATGCCCACCATGTTGTAGTCGGAGGTCAGCGGGTTCTGCAGGAAGGCCGCACCCGAGAAGGGCACCAGCGCCACCCGGTCGCCATGCAGCGATTCCAGCAGCTGGCGGATGCTGTGGCGCGTGCGGGCCATCCGGTCGGGGGCCAGGTCGCGGGCCGCCATCGACTGGCTGACGTCCACGGCCAGCACCACGTCCACGCCCTTGCGCTCGACTTCCACCTTGCGCGTGCCCAGCTGCGGACCGGCCAGCGCCACCACCATCATCCCCAAGCCCAGCAGCGACAACAGGCCCTTCAGCCGCAGGCGACCCGCGGACCAACCGGGCAGCAGGCCCGAAAGCACGTTCCAGCGGCCGGCGGCGGCCAGCAGGCGCCGGGTACGCGAGGCCTGGCGCCAGACCAGGATCGCCAGCAGAGGCAGGGCCCAGAGCAGATTCAGCCAGACGGGAAACTCGAAGCGGATCATGCGGGCACCCTCCGGAACACGACGGAGAGTCCGAGCGCCAGCACGAAAAGGCCGAGGGCGGGCAGCAGGAACAGGCGGTACTTCTCGTCCAGCACCCGGTACTCGGTCACCGAAATGGTGGTGCGTTCGAGCCGGTCGATCTCCTCGTAGATCTGCACCAGCTGCTCCTTGTCATGGGCCCGGAAATAGCGTCCGCCCGTGCTGGTGGCGATCTCGCGCAGCAGGTCCTCGTCGATGTTGACTTCGATCTCGCGCAGCATGATGCCGCCGAAGGGCGACTGCACCGGGAAGGGAGCCATGCCCTCGGTACCCACGCCAATGGTGTAGATCTTGACGCCCAGGCTCTGGGCCAGGTCACGCGCGGTCAGCGGATCCAGACCGCGGTTGTTCTCGCCGTCGGTCAGCAGAATCATCACACGGCTGTGGGCCTGGCTGTCCTTGAGTCGGTTGAGCCCGGTGGCGATGGCCAGTCCGATGGCCGTGCCGTCCTCCACCATGCCCACGTGCAGGCCTTCCAGCAGGCCGTCCAGCACCGGGTGGTCCAGAGTCAGCGGACACTGGGTGATGGCTTCGCCGCCGAAGACCACCAGGCCCAGACGGTCTTCCTCACGGCGGGCGACGAACTCGCGCGCCACCTCGATGGCCGCTCCCAAGCGGTCGGGCTTGAGATCGCGGGCCTGCATCGAGCCGCTGATGTCCAGGCAGAGCAGCATGTCCACCGTGTCACGTTCGGTCTCGCGCGTGTCGGTGGCACTCTGGGGCCGGGCCAGAGCCAGAATCGCCAGGGTGATCGCCAGAGCACGCAGGGTGGGTTCGGCCCAGACCTTGAGCCAGTTGCCGCGTCCCTGCAGGCGGGCCCAGTCAGCGGCCCGGCTGTACTGCAGCACGGGTTCGCGCCGGCGGCGACGCAGCAGGTGCCAGAGCGCCAGCAGCCCGAAGGGCAGGAAGGCCAGCAGCCATAGCGGGGAGGCGAAACTCATCGGCCCTCCTCCTCGGGGCCCGGAGCCACCTGCACGAGCTGCGGACGGATCAGCTGGGCCCGGGCGTCGCTGGCCCAGGCCGCGGCATCGTCCAGGGCCTGGCGGTTGCGCTCGTCGCTGGGCCACTGGCGCGCGTACTTCACCATGTCGCTTTCAAGCAGCAGGCCCATCAGGGTCTGGAACAGCGGGCCTTCGAGCGGACCATCGGCCAGGGCGTCGCGCACCTCGTCGTGAGTCATTTCCCTGAAGGGTCGGCCCGTGCTGTCTTCCAGCAGGCCGCGCAGGGCCAGACTCAGGTCGGCGTAGTACTCGATCGTTTCCCCGCGGCTCCAGCGTTGCTCACGACGCAGCGCATCCAGTCGCTCGAGCCAGCGCTTCCAGGGATCCACGGGCGGTGCGGGCGCTTCCACGCGGGGCTGATCCTGTGGGCGACGTTTCAGCCAGCGCCAGCCCAGCAATCCCAGCAGCCCCACCAGCAGCGCGCCCAGCAGCCAGGGCAGGATTTCGCGCCAGCTCAGCGGCACGGGAGCCGGATCGAGGATGTCGCGGGGGGCCAGGCTGTCGCCGCGGGAGAGGGCCACGTTCAACACAGAGAGCACGCTGACCCGCAGCGAGTCGGAGGGCAGCAGGAATTCGCCGTCGCCTGGATCCACGCCCACTTCGAAAGGAGCGATGGTCTGCTCCCCCGCCTTGAAGATCGCGGCCCGCCAGCTCTTGCGGTACTCGCCCGGTCCGAGGGTATCCGCGGGAAGTTCCTCGAGCAGGTGCAGCGGTTTCAGGCTCTCGGCTTCGGGCGTGATCCAGCGCAGGCTCACCCCCTCGCCTACCCTGGCGTGCAGACTGAGCACGAAGGGATCGCCCACGTGCAGGGTGTCGGGCAGCGGGTCCACGGAGAGCTCGGCCAGGCTCGTGGCCCGGGCGGGCAGCAGGCCCAGCAGCAGATACAGGCACCACAACCAGGAACGAGGTCTCATCGGCGGCGACTCCTCATCCGGAAGAAACGGCTGACCGGCAGCACGTAGTCCTCGTCGGTGCGGATGGGAATGTGATCCACGCGCGCCTGGGTGAACAACCGTTCCAGCGCGGACCGGCGCTCGGTTTCGTTCTGTTGGAAGGCCGCGCGGGCACGCGGGCTGGAACAGTCCAGCCAGTGGCGCTCGCCGCTTTCGGGGTCCTCGACCTGCAGCAGACCCACGGGCGGCAGCATTTCCTCGAAGGGATCGCGCACCGAGACCGCGATCAGGTCGTGGCGCCGGCTGAGAACCTTGAGGCTGCTTTCGAAGCCCGTATCGAGGAAGTCGGAGACCAGAAAGACGATCGCCTTCTTGCCCAGCACGCGCCCCAGGTGCTCCAGCGCCCCATCGATGCGGGTGCCCGTGCCCGTGGGTTGATAATAGAGCAGATCACGGATCACGCGCAGGGCGTGGCGGCTGCCCTTGGCCGGTGGCACGAAGGTTTCCACCCGGTCGCTGAAGAGCAGCAAGCCCACCTTGTCCTGGTTGCGGATCGCGCTGAAGGCCAGCACGGCACCCAGTTCGGCCATCCAGTCACGCTTGAGCGCCTGGCTGCCGAAGCGTCCGCTGGCCGAGAGGTCCACCGCCAGGATCACCGTCAGCTCGCGCTCTTCCTGGAAGACCTTGATGAAGGGATGGCCCATCCGGGCGCTCACGTTCCAGTCGATCGAGCGCACCTCGTCGCCGGCCATGTACTCGCGCACTTCGGCGAAGTCCATGCCCTGGCCCTTGAAGACGCTGTGATACTCGCCGCCGAAGAGCGTCTGCACCACGTGGCGGGTACGGATCTCGATGCGGCGGATCTTGCGCAGCAGTTCCCGCGGGATCATGGCTCAGGCCACTTCGATGGTGTTGAGAATGCGCGCGATGATGTCCTCGCTGCTCAGCTCCTCCGCCTGGGCCTCGTAGCTGAGTCCGATGCGATGGCGCAGCACGTCGGCGGCAACGCCCTTGATGTCATCGGGAGTCACGAACCCACGGCGGCGCAGGAAGGCGTGCGCACGGGCCGCGCGGGCCAGGAAGATCGTGGCACGCGGGCTGGCACCCCAGGCGATCAGACCCTTGAGGTCGCCCAGACCGGCCTTCTCCGGTTCGCGTGTGGCGAAGACGATGTTGAGGATGTAGTCCTCGATCTTGCGCTCGACCAGAATCTGGCGGCAGAGCTCACGGGCCTTGAGGATGGTCTCGGGAGTGCACACGGGCGAGATCGTGGACAGGCTTTCGCCCGTCATGCGCTTGAGGATCTCACGTTCTTCCTCGCGCTCGGGATAGCCGATGCGGATCTTGAGCATGAAGCGGTCGGTCTGGGCTTCGGGCAGCGGATAGGTGCCCTCCTGCTCGATCGGGTTCTGGGTGGCCAGCACCAGAAAGGGACTGGGCAGGATGTGCGTCTCACCGCCCAGGGTCACCTGGCGCTCCTGCATGGCTTCCAGCAGGGCGGCCTGGACCTTGGCCGGGCTGCGGTTGATCTCGTCGGCCAGCACGATGTTGGCGAAGATCGGCCCCTTGCGCGTGTGGAATTCACCGCTCTTCTGGTTGTAGATCATGGTGCCCAGCACGTCGGCGGGCAGCAGGTCGGGAGTGAACTGGATGCGCGAGAAACTGGTGTCGATGGCGCGAGCCAGTGTGGACACGGTGCTGGTCTTGGCCAGACCGGGCAGGCCCTCGAGCAGGATGTGTCCGTCGGCCAGCAGCCCGATCAGCAGGCGTTCCAGCATGGGCCGCTGGCCCACCAGCATCTTGCGTACTTCCCGATCGAGATCGTCCAGGAAGCCCGCGTGCTCCTCGATTCGTCGTGACATCTCGAGAGCGTCGAACTGCATCCCTCGCACTCCTTCCTGATTGATGAACATGCCGCTCGGCGCGGCCAGGCAATTCGGCTCGGGCCCGGACCGGTCCCGGGCGAGTCCGTTCACAAGAAAATGCCGGTTCCAGCGAACCGGCATTCCGCCATTCATTCAAGCCGACACCCCGCACACGCAGCCCGGGGCCCCGGACCGTGATCAATGTCCTTCGTGGGCCTTCTCGGGTGTCGCGCTCACGGGCGCGGGATCCGTGGAATCCGGAATGATGTCGATCTCACTCAGGTTCTGCCCCAGATGTTCCAGCTCCCACTGCGCGCTCTGCAGGAGTTCGCTGTTGGGGTACTTCGCGATGAAATCGGTGTAGGCCGTGCGGGCCTGCTCCTTCTGGTCCAGCTCGTTGGCATAGAGATAGGCCACCATGAACTGGCACTTGGCCGCCTGGCTGCTGTCGGCGAATTCGCTGACGTACCGGCTGTACAGGCGCACGGCGTCGCTGAAGCGACTCTCGGCGTGGGCGGTCTGGGCTTGCTGGAAAACGTCGCTGGCGTTTTCCTTCTGGGCCGCGGGATTGCAGGCGACCATCAGGCCAAGGCACAGGGCCATCCAGACACTTCGTTTCATTATTCCACTCCTGTTGCTGGTTGCATCACTGCCGCTGCGGCCGGCAAAGGTAAAAATCGGTGACCGTACCGCAAATCGGCTTGTTCAGCTTTGCGGCGCTGCTCGAGGCATTCTCGGGGCCGCGGGTGTTGCAGGCGTTGCCCGGGCGTGACTCGTCGAATTGCTAGGTTGAGCGGCGTTCGCGGCACGCGCTCCCGGGGACCGGGTCATTCCCTCTCCCCCGGACCGGACGAACCCGTGCCCGTCCCATCGGGTTCCGCAAGCCGGAAAGTGTTTTGCCCGCTCCGGGCAACCAGCAGGGAGATCAGCCAGCTCCATGTCCGATCCTCATCCCCCCGCCCAGCCACAGGTCGAGCTCGAGGACCGGATTCACATCGGAGACAACCGTGAGCTGCTGGCCCGGATGCCCGATGCCTGTGTGGACCTGGTACTCACCGATCCTCCCTACAAGGATTACCAGTCCAACCGGCCCCGGGCCCGTGAAAAGGTCAAGAAGATCGACGCCCAGTGCTTCGACATTCCCGAATTCCTGGCCTCGATGGAACGCGTGATGCGCGACGGCGCGCACTTCTACTGCTGGTGCGACCACCTGAGTTTCCCCGATCTGGTGCTGGCCCTGCGCGAGCGCAAGGACCTGGTTCCCCGTGGGTCGGCGCATCTGGTCTACAAGAACTGCCTGGTCTGGGTCAAGAACAATCACGGCTCGGGCGACCTGCGCTCCAACTGGGCCCCCCAGCACGAGTTCGTGCTCTTCGCCAGCAAGGGCCGGGCCCGCAGCCGCGAAGCCCCGCGCAGCCCCAATGTGTTCTACAACCGCGACGACGAAGACCCATCGCGCATCCGCTTCGTCAAGCGGGTCAGCAACTACGCCTTCGAGCACGGCACCTCCAAGCCGGTGGAACTGCTCGAGCGGATGATCCTGATGAGCTCTCGCCCGGGCGAGCTGGTCTTCGATCCTTTCGCCGGCAGTTGTTCCACGGGCGAAGCCGCCTTGCGCACGGGTCGGCGCTACCTGCTGGCCGAACTGGACGAGGATCACGGCCGCCGGGGCAGCGAGCGGCTGGAACTGGTGCGCCAGGAACTGGCCCCACCCCACCCGGCGCCCGTGCAGCACACCACGGAATGAGACAGGGCGGCTCCAATGAGCCGCCCCTTTTTGTGTGCCATCGGTGCTGGGGAGCGCGGATCAGCGGCGGCCGCAGGGCGTCCGCTGCATTGGCGCTCCGGAGGCCATCCCCTGGCAGCCAGCAAACGAATTCATCCCAAGAAGCCTGTACACAAAATGAACAGGGCGGCCCGAAAGGACCGCCCTGCGAGTCACCAAAGGCGTGGGGCGCGGATCAGCGGCGGCCGAAGGGCGTCCGCTGCATCGGCGCTCCGGAGGCCATCCACCTCCATCAGCCCTTCTTTTTGTCGTCCACCACTTCGAAGTCGGCGTCCACGGCGCCGTTGTCCGTGGAACCCGCCTCGCCTTGCTCGGCGCCTTGGGGGCCGCCTTCCGCACCGGAGCCGCCGGCCTGGTTCTGGGCATTCTCGTACATGCGCTTGCTCACATCGTTCCAGAGGGTCTCAAGGGCTTCGCTGGCCGACTTGATCTCTTCGGTGTCCTCGCCCTTGAGGGCGGTTTCGATGCGTGCCACGGCGGTCTCGAGGCCGGAACGATCCTCGGCCGTGATCTGCTCCTTCAGCTCCTCCAGCTGCTTCTTCGTCTGGAAGACCTTCTGGTCGGCCGTGTTGCGAATCTCGACCTGCTCCCGGCGCTTGGCGTCGGCCTCGGCATTGACCTCGGCCTCCTTGCGCATCTTCTCGATCTCGGCGTCGGAAAGGCCCGAGTTGGCCGTGATCTTGATCGACTGCTCCTTGTTGGTGGCCTTGTCCTTGGCCTTGACCGCGAGGATGCCGTTGGCGTCGATGTCGAAGGTCACCTCGATCTGGGGCACGCCGCGGGGAGCCGGGGGAATGCCATCCAGCTGGAAGCGCCCGATGGTCTTGTTGTCGCCCGCCATCGGCCGCTCGCCCTGCAGCACATGGATGTCCACCGTGGGCTGGCTGTCCGAGGCCGTCGAGAAGACCTGGCTCTTGCTGGTGGGAATGGTCGTGTTGCGCTCGATCAGCACGGTCATCACGCCGCCCATGGTCTCGATGCCCAGCGAAAGCGGTGTCACATCCAGCAGCACCATTTCCTTGTCGTTCATGTCGCCGGCCAGAATGCCCGCCTGGATCGCGGCGCCCATGGCCACCACCTCGTCGGGATTCACGCCGCGGTGGGGCTCCTTCTGGAAGAAGGCCTTGACCGCCGCCTGCACGGCCGGCACTCGCGTGGAACCGCCCACCAGAATCACTTCGTCGATCTGGGACAGGCTCTTGCCCGAATCGGCCAGAGCCTTGCGGCAGGGCTCGATCGAACGCTTGATCAGGTCATCCACCAGGTTCTCGAACTTGGCCCGGCTCATCTGCAGGTCCAGGTGCTTGGGGCCTTCGGCGGTGGCGGTGATGAAGGGCAGGTTGATGTGCGTCTCCATCGCGCTGGAGAGCTCGATCTTGGCCTTCTCCGCGGCTTCCTTGAGGCGCTGGAGGGCCATCGGGTCCTTGCGCAGGTCCACACCCTCGGCCTTCTGGAACTCGCTGGCCAGGTGATCGATCAGGCGCTGGTCGAAGTCGTCGCCGCCCAGGTGTGTATCACCATTGGTGGCCAGCACTTCAAAGGTGCCGTCGGCGATTTCCAGGATCGACACGTCAAAGGTGCCGCCACCCAGGTCGTACACGGCCACGATTTCCTCGCCCTTCTTGTCCAGTCCGTAGGCCATCGCGGCCGCGGTGGGCTCATTGACGATGCGCTTGACGTCCAGACCGGCGATCTGGCCGGCTTCCTTGGTGGCCTGACGCTGGCTGTCGTTGAAGTAGGCCGGCACGGTGATCACGGCCTCGGTGACCTTCTCGCCCAGATAGTCCTCGGCGGCCTGCTTCATCTTCTGCAGGATCATCGCGCTGATTTCGGGCGGCGCATAATCCTTGCCGTCAATCCGCACACGCGCCACACCGCCGTTTCCGGACACGACCTCGTAGGGCACTTCCTTGATTTCGTTGGCCACCTCGTTGAACTGGCGACCCATGAAGCGCTTGATCGAGAACAGGGTGTTGCGCGGATTGGTCACCGCCTGGCGCTTGGCCGGGCTGCCCACGATGCGTTCGCCGTCCTTCTTGAAGGCGACGATCGAGGGAGTCGTGCGACCGCCCTCGGCGTTGGCGATCACGGTGGGCTCGCCACCCTCGATCACGGCCACGCAGCTGTTGGTGGTGCCCAGGTCAATTCCGATGATCTTTCCCATGGTTGGATCTCCTTCTATTTCTTGCTGATTCTTGTGCTCACGATGAACCGGGTGTCCGGCCCCGGGGGCGACGCCAGGAGTGTGGCCCGCCCCCCGCCCCGTTGCGCTTGCTCCGGGATGCCCTCAGGTTTGGCAAGGACCGTGCCAGAACGGGAATGCAAACCAATGCTTGTATTTGTTGAACTTGCAGCGGGCTTGTCAGGACCCGGCCCGGACGATGACACCACGCCTGACACCTGTGCGCCAGATTGGCAGTATTGTGCGATCGAGGCGCAATCAAGCGGCAGGTTCTGTCAGGGGGTGGCAGGGGCGCCCGCGGACGCTCTGGCGGCGGCGAACTCGCCCAGGCGGATGACCGTATCCACATAGGCATCGCTGTGATTGTAGCGGCGCAGCACACGGCGCTGTTTCTCCGGGGGCACCCCGGCTTTCCAGCCATTCTGCTTGAGATAGTTGCCCATGCTGGCCACGGCATCCGGCAGGTGAAACAGATTCACCGCGCCATCCCCGTCCCCGTCACGGCCATAGGCCTTCAGGCTGCTGGGCATGAACTGGCACAGTCCCAGCGCACCTGCCCAGCTCCCGGCCTGCAGATGCCAGTCCGGCGAGCCGCCGTATACATCCCAGAAAGCCTGCAGTTCACCGAGCGAGCGTGTCGCGCGCGAAACGGCGCGCTTGCTGATCCGTGCGCGCAGGGCGTTGCGCTCGGCGGAGCCACCGGCACGCAGCTCACGAGCCAGGGCGCTGTCGGCGTTCTGCTCGATCACCCGATTCAGGCGGGCAAGCTGCAGGCTGAGATTCAGGTCCACCAGATTCCACTTGCCCGTATAGGCTCCCAGGCGGGTTTCGATCATCAGGATCGCGCCCGTGATCCGTGGGGGAACGCCCCAGATCTGCTCGGCAGCCCGCAGCAGGCTGTCCTGATCCACCAGAAAACCGGCGAGACGCGTGATCACCGAATCCTCGAAGAACTTCTGGTAGGGGTCGGCGCTGTTGGTTGTGTGCAGGTTGATCTCGATCGCCCGGGGCAGGAAGCTGCGTTCGGCAAGCGCCAGGCTGTCGATGGTGGACTCGCTGAAGTCGGCCCGTCGCAGGCATTGACGCAGAAAGTCCTGTTCATCCTGATTGAAGGGACGCTCCCCGGCCGCCTGCCCACGCGTGACACAGAGCAACAGGGCAAGCAGCAACGAGCGCAGCATGGGGGTGGTTCCTTGCATGATGGTTCCGTGTGTTGCCTGCACCCGGCCGACGCAGAACGGGTGGACCTCAGAGCCGGGCCAGTCGATCCAGTTGTTCCGGCCCGCAGAGCGACAGATTCAGGGTGGCCGCCTGCCGGGCACGTGCCAGGCGCAGCTCATCAGGGAGCCCGCAAAGGGTTCCCGCCAGCAGGGCGGCACCCAGGACGTCTCCGCAGCCCGTGCTCTCCACCACGCACGCCTCCAGGGCCGGCCAGTGGCGGGACATGCCGGGACGCGAATGCATGAAGCCACGTGCCGCGTCCGTGATCACGATCTCACCGATACCCAGCCCGTGAAGTTCCCCCAGCAAGTCGCCCGTGTCGGCCAGGGTCAGGGGTGAGTGCGGTGCCAGGCACGCGCATTCGTCCAGAGTCAGCTGCAGCAGGTCGAGATCACGCAACCACTCCTGCCAGCGGTGCAGAGGTCGCAGGCGTCGGGCGCGACCGGCGCGCGCATCCAGGCTCAATGAATGCAGGTCCAGCTGCAGGAATGGCGGACGGGCCGTGTCGCGCAGGATACGCCGCCAGTGGCTCCAGCCGCGCAGACTGAACTCCCGGCCCGAGGTGAAATTCAGCAGCACCGCATCCCAGGGACCGGCGGGACATTCGTCCAGGGTGTATCCACCAACGGTCAGCCAGCTGCGCTCGCGTTTGTGTTCGGGGTCGCGGCAGTCCAGTTCGACCCGGTTGGAGGCTCTGTCCCTCCAGAGCACCTCGCCGGGAGCGTTGCCACTCCCGGCGAGGATCGCGGTCAATTCGTGCGTCAGGTCCAGACCCGCCAGCAGCCGTGCGTTCAACCGCGCAGCGGGCAGCAGAGCCTTCAGGGCCAGCAGGCTGTAACACGCTCCGCCCAGACTGTCCTGCCGGGTCAGCCGGCCGCTGGAGTCGGCGAACAGCAGCTGGTCACGATTGATGGTTCCCAGCAGCAGGACCCGCAGTGTCCGGGCGTCAGCGTGGGCCACTGCGTGCGGGGGGCGTCCGGAACGACTCAACGATCATCGTCGTCGTCATCGTCCCAGTCGTCGTCCTCTTCAACCTCTTCGTCCCACTCTTCCTCGCCGTCGCCTTCGACCTCTTCGATCTCTTCCCAGTCATCATCATCATCGTCGTCATCATCCAAGTCACGGTCGCGGTTCACAACGGGCAGAACATCCAGATCGTCCTCATCCCCCTGTGCCTCACCGTAGAATACGGCGGGGCCCTTCGGCCGCTCAACACCCTTCATCGTGTCCTCCTGGTCTTCACTTTCTGACTCAATGAACCGGCCCCGGCGGAAGTCCAACCGGATCGGTACTCCCTCAAAGTCGAATGCACGTCTCAGCTGATTTTCCAGATAGCGATGATACACGGTGGTCAACATTTCCGGGTGGTTGCAACGGAAGACGATCCATGGCGGATCGTTGCGCACCTGGATCACGTCCCGGAAACGGATCCAGTTGCCTTCTCGCGCGGGTGGCGGGCGGCGTTCGATGGCGCCCAGCATCTTGCTGCGCAGTTCTTCGGGGTCCAGCCACTGGGCCCGGTTGGCCGCGATGCGCTCGGCCATTTCCAGCACGCGCGGCGCGCGTTGCCCGGTGAGGGCCGAAATGAACAGCACGGGAACCCAGCGCAGGGTGTGGATGTTCCGAAGCATCTCCTCCTGCATCTTGCGTGCGGTATTGGTTTCCTTTTCGGGGACCGTGTCCCACTTGTTCACCACCAGCGCCACGCCCTTGCGCTGGGTCACGGCCTCTTCCAGCACCTGGATGTCCTGGCGGGTCAGGCCTTCGGCCGGTTCCACCAGCAGCATGCAGACCTGGGCGGTCTCGATGGCCGACAGCGTGCGCAGACGCGAGTAGAACTCGATGTTCTCGCGAATCTTGGTCCTGCGGCGCAGGCCCGCCGTGTCCACCAGTACGTACTTGCGACCGTCCACGGTCACCGGGGTGTCAATGGCGTCCCGTGTGGTGCCAGCCACGGGCGTCACCAGGACGCGATTGTCGCCCAGCAGACGGTTGACCAGCGAGGACTTGCCCACGTTGGGCCGCCCGATGATCGCCACGCGCAAGCCCTGATCGGCGATCTGGCTGGGCATTTCGGGCAGCAGCTCGATGATGCGATCCAGCAGGTCGCCCGTGTGACGACCACTGTTGGCGGCAACTCCCATCGGCTCGTCAAGGCCCAGAGTCCAGAACTCGGGGGTCTCCAGTTCAAGTTTCTGGTTGTCGACCTTGTTCACCACCAGCAGGAAGGGCTTGCCCGTGCCCCGGATGATGCGGGCCATCATTTCATCGGTACGGGTCACACCGGTCTGCACGTTGCAGAGCAGCAGCAGCACATCCGCTTCGGCAAGGGCCAGATCCACCTGCTCGCGAATCGCCAGATCGAAGAGTTCCTTCGAATCGGGCACGTAACCGCCCGTGTCCATCAGGCGAAACTCGACACCGTTCCAGTCCATGCGGGCCAGATGACGGTCGCGGGTCACACCGGGATGGTCGTCCACAATGGCGGCGCGGGTTTTGGTCAGGCGATTGAAGAGGGTGGACTTGCCCACATTGGGCTGTCCGATGATGGCAACGACCGGGAGACGCTTCATCGAGGAGTTTCCTCACTTGCGGAAGAGGACCCGGATCTGCCGGGCGGCATCTGGAACAGGCCGCGCCCCCACTTCCAGGCCAGGGCGGCCAGCGGCACGGCCAGGAGCACCCCGAAGGGACCCAGCACGGCTCCACAAACGACCAGCGCCACCAGCACCCCCAACGGGTGCACACCGACGCTGCGCCCCAGGATCAGTGGGGAAAGCAGCAGGCTTTCGAGCAGTTGCACGGCCAGAAATGTGCCCGCCACCACGGAAACCGCGGCCAGCGGAGCTTGTTGGAAAACGGCGACCAGCAGACTGACAAGCAGTGAGACGGCCAGACCGAAGAATGGCACCAGGGACAGCAGCCCGGTCATCAATCCGAGCCAACCGGCACCGGGGAGCGTGCCCCAGGCCAGCCCCCCCCAGGTGAGCAGCCCGATGGCCAGACTGACCAGCAGTTGCCCGATGGCCCAGGCCCTGAAGATCTGGATCACCTCGCGCAGTCGCTGTTCAAGACCCTGTCGCACGCGCTCTCCTGATTGCTCCGGAAGGTCGTCCATCCGCTGGCGGCGCAATGTGTGAAATCCTGCAATCCGGGCCAAGCCATCGCCGACGCCCTGAGCGGTGATGTTCCGAATGCCGCATAAAAAAGTTCGGGCGCTTGATGTTTGTCAGAAATTTCCTTGCAAATCCATCTGCCCCATGTTACTCTTGGGCCGGTTCGCATCGATAGCGGCGAACTGCCCGAACACGGGCAACCGTGTGGAACAAGGTGCCAGCCTTGAACCTGGGCAGAGAGTCGCTGGGCAAATCGGTGAGTTCCTCCTTCTTCTTTCCTACAAGCAGGTTTTAGGGCACAACTGAGAGGGCTGGATCCCCAATCCAGCCCTTTCTGCTCTCCGGGATTTTCCCCAAGAACATCAAGCCATCAATGACGCAGGTGACGGCGCGCCAGCTGGTGTACTCGTTCCGCTTCGGCAGGGTCCAGCGGCAGGTCCGCGGGCAGGGGCGCGGTGTAGCTTTCCATCTGGGCGGAAATGCTGCCGATGAAGATCTTGGACTTCATCTGCACCGGAATCCGGCGTTCGTCCGCCGTGAGCCAGATGAACACTTCGCCCTCGGACTTGAAGAGACCATCTCCCACCAGCACCGGCTGCACCTTGAAACAGTCGAACTCCCCGGCCTTGACCTTGACCTTCTCGCGAGCCAGCACCTTGATCGCCAGGGAATAGTTCTTGAGTTCGTCCACGGTGCTCACATATTCGACCTTGCCCACTTCCAACGGGCGGGTACGCAGCCAGTAGAATGCCGAGAGCACATCCTGCACATGGTGGGCAAGTGTCTCGACGCGCACCGGTTCGCCGGCCTTGATCTTGCGGATCTGTCCGGCTTCGGGGTCAATCTCGAAGCGCCGGTCCTTCTTGTAGCGGCCCTCGCGCAGATTCTTGGAAAGCCCGCGGCTGGTGAGATCACGCACATCCATCAGACTGGTCACCCGGTCGCGAACCGGGTAGAGCGCACTGATCACGTCATTGGAAAGCGCCTCGCTCTCCAGTTCCCAGCAGAGCCTCCCGCGCACGCTGAGCGTGTCCTTGACCCGCAGCCAGCTGGTGCCGGCATGGATCAGGCCCCAGCCGATGCGGAACTGGATCACCTCGCCCGAGCCGAACGGGACTCCGGCCTGACCGCGCGGGGCAGCAAGCAACAGGATCCAGAGGAACAGCAGGGCTCTCATGACGGCTCTCCAAGTCGCTCGGTCAGTTCTTCAAGGGAACAGGCCCCGGCACGCAACAGGCTCCAGCCCGATGCATCCAGCCGGATCACGGAACTGCCCCGGGCCAGCGGGGGCGAACCTGCCAGCCGGCCTGCGATTCCGTCGACCAGACCAGGATCCAGTTCATCGACGGACCTCATATCGGCAGCACCGCTCAGATTCGCGCTGCTCAGGGCCAGAGGCCACTCCAGCAGATTCAACAACGACGATGCGGGGGAAGGTCCCGGGACCCGCACTCCAACGGTGTCCTTCCAGCGCGGAAATCGTCGCGCGAAGCGGACCGGGGTGGGCATCACCACGGTGACGGGCCCCGGTAGCAGTCGGGACAGGCGTTCCAGCAGGCGGGGTTCGGGTTCCAGCATCGTCTCCAGGGCCGTCAGAGTGCCGAAAGCCAGCGAAATGGCCTTGCTGGGTGCGCGGCCCTTCAGATGATACAAGCGGTCCACCGCGGATCCGGAATCCGCTCGGCAAGCCAGTCCGAAGAGCGTATCCACGGGCAACAACAGAACCTCACCGCGGGTCAGCAGGTGCAGGCAACGGGAGTCATTCAGGATTGGAAGTGCGTCAGCAGCCATTCAGGGAGCTTTGGTGTCCTTGGGGTCGTCCTGCTGGATTTCCTTCTTCAGCTCCTCCACCGGAGTGCGCATGCCGCGCTTGAACTCGGTGATGGCCTTGCCCAGGCCGTGCGCGATCTCGGGGATCTTCTTGCCACCGAAAAGCAGCAACACTCCCAGCAGGATCAGCAGCATTTCCCATCCACCCGGGAAACTCATGACAACCTCCACGGTTCTCGATTGGGGTCCGTGTCACAGACCAGTGCGCACACACCGCAGGAACTCCGCATCCCCTTCGGCGGCCAGCAGGGCTTCCCGGTAGGATTCGGCGCGCAACAGGCCCGACAGGCGGGCGACCAGCTTAAGGTAAGGGGTGATTGCCCGCAAGGGCACCCCGAAAAGAAAGAACAGGTGCGCCGGACCATCGGGAGCGCCAAAATCCACGCCCTGCCGGCTGCGTCCGACCAGCATCACGATGTCGTCCACTTCCGCGCTGCGGGCATGGGGCAAGGCACACCCATGCTCCAGCCCGGTGGGAGTGTCCCGTTCGCGGGCCAGCAGGTCCAGGATGAACCGCTGGTGGTCGCGCACATGAGGACAGCCCTCGAGCCGTGCGCCCAGTTCCTGGATCAATTCCTCGGCAGTGCCTGCCTTGAGTTCGGAGCATACCGCCCAGGGTTCGGGCAACAACATGAACAGACTTCCCGCTTGCTTTTCTGCGCTGACGATCAGGGGCTGAAAGTAGGAAGATCCCCGGCGGGCGGCAAACTTGCTTGGCAGGAAAGCTGTTTTTTCAAGGGGGTGGCATTGACTTTCCCTGATTTGAGTGCGAAAATGGGCGTCTTGCACGAGCAAGGGCCGGAGTGGCGGAATTGGCAGACGCGCATGTTTCAGGTACATGTACTCGAAAGGGTGTGGGGGTTCAAGTCCCCCCTCCGGCATAACCGCAATCAATCAATCAGTTCAGGGGTTCGAGCCGCATGGCCCACCACAAGTCCTGCATCAAGCGAATCAAGACCGCAGCCGAAGCCAACGCCCGCAATCGCGCCTGGCGCAGTCGCATGCGTACCGAAATCCGCAAGCTGCGCGAGATGAGCGAAGCCGGTGCCGCCACCGAGCAGTACCGCAAGATCACCAGCATGCTGGATCGCCTGGTCTGCAAGAACGTGCTCAAGGCCAACAACGCCGCCAACCGCAAATCGCGTCTGGCCCACTTCGTGGCCACCCTCGGTTAGTCCCCGAGTCACAGCAACACAAGAAAGCCCGTTCCAGCGAACGGGCTTTTTGCATGCCTTCCTCCGCTCCCGATCCGCTCAGTCGCGGCTCCAGACTGGCCCCTGGGGCGTGTCCTTGACCGTGTAGCCCAGCTCGGAAATCTGCTGGCGCAACGAATCGGCCCGGGCCCAATCCTTGTCGGCCTTGGCCTGGCTGCGGGCCTGGACCAGGGCTTCCACCTGCGATTCGAGGTCCGTGTCACGCTCCTCGGCCAGGATCGCGAAGAGGCTGTCCACCTCCTGCACCCACCCGAGCATGCGGACTCCGTCCTCGGCCGACAGCTTGCCCGCGTCGGCCAGGGCGTTCGCCTCGCGCAGAAACGTGAAGAAGTGCCCCAGCGCGCCGGATGTGTTGAGGTCGTCGTCCATCGCCTCGGTGAAATCCCGGCGGCAGGTTTCGACCAGGCGGGCAGTCTCCTCCGCGGCTCCACTGCCGTCCAGCCCGGCCGCGAGGCGCCGGGCGAACTCGCGGATCCGGCGCACGGCGGCCGCCCCCTGTTCCAGGCCCTCGGTGCTCAGGTTCATCTGCTGGCGGTAGTGTACACGCAGAATGGTGAAACGGATCGCCACCGGGTCGAAGCCCTGCCCGACCAGGTCACGCAGGGTGAAGAAGTTGCCCTTGCTCTTGGACATCTTGGCGTTTTCGACCAGCAGGAATTCCGAGTGCATCCAGTAATTCACGAAGGGATGCCCCGTGGCGCACACGCTCTGGGCGATTTCGTTCTCGTGATGCGGGAAGCGGTTGTCCACTCCGCCGGTATGGATGTCGAAGTGCTCACCCAGGTACTTGATGCTCATGGCCGAGCATTCCAGATGCCAGCCCGGGCGGCCCTTGCCCAGCTCGGTTTCCCAGAACACGTCGCCGTCCTCGGGTACCCAGGCCTTCCAGAGCACGAAGTCGCGTACATCGTCCTTCTCGTACTCGTCGTTGTCCACACGCCCGCTGGACACCATCTGGTCGGGGGCCACATTGCTCAGTCGCCCGTACTCGGGATAGCTGGAGAGCCGGAAATAGATCGAGCCCTTGTGCTCGTAGGTGTGGCCGCGCTCGCGCAGCTGCTTGATCATCTCCACCATCTCGGGTGTGTGATCCGTGGCGGCCGGGTAGTGCTCGGCGCGTTCGATGCGCAGGGTGTCCAGATCCTCCATGAAAGCTTTCAGGTAGATCCCGGTGTACTCACCGAGACTCTGGCCTTCCTCCTGACTGCGGCGAATCGTCTTGTCGTCCACATCGGTGATGTTCATCACCTGGGTCACCTCCAGCCCGCGAAAGCGGAGAAAACGGCGCAGCAGGTCCTCGAAGAGGAAGGTGCGGAAGTTGCCGATGTGGGCGTAGTTGTGCACGGTGGGTCCGCAGGTGTACAGGCTGACCTTGCCCGGAATGAGTGGCACGAAGTCCTGCTTTTCCCGACCCATGCTGTTGTAGAAACGAATCGCCATCAGGCACTCTCCCCATGATCGCGGCCCAGGCGTGGATAGACCAGCCCGAAGCGGCGGCGGTAGTAAACGCGTGCGGCACACCAGAAGCCCAGCATCAGGGCGCCGAACCAGGGCCAGCCCGGCACAAGCGCCAGGGCCTGCAGCAGGATCGACCAGCGACTGACCGGCCCCGCCTCGCTGGAATCGGGCTGCCGCGCTCCCCAGGCGGTCAGACCCAGGGCGCCCAGGGCGGGCAGCGCCACCACCCATTGCCCGAGCGCCAGACCCGTGGCGCAGGACGCCAGCAGAAACAAGGCCGCCAGTTGCCAGGTGCGGGCTTCGCCGTAACACACCGGAAAGGTGCGCTTGCCATTCTGGCGGTCGCCTTCCCTGTCGGGCAAGGTGGTCAGCAGGCCCACACCCAGGCAGGCCAGCAGGATCGGCAGGGAATGCAGCACTCCTGAGCCGGGATTCTCCAGCCCTCCCAGAAGGGCCGCCTGAAGATACAGCGCGCTGGTGGCCGGTGCCAGCGTGACCATGCCCGCCCAGGGCCGGTTCTTGGTGGCCAGCGGCGGCAGGTTGTACACAAGGCCCGAGAGCACGAAGAAGCCCACGGTCAGCAGGCTGTTGAGCCAGCCCAGCCAGAGCGACACTCCAATGCCGCTGAGCAGCAGGCCCAGCGCCAGTGTCCACGCGGCCCGCACGCTGACCAGCCCCTGGTCCAGAATCAGCAGCTTGCCGTTGGCGCGGTCGCTCTCCAGATCGTGGAGCTGGTTCACGATGACCGCCGCACCCGAGATGCAGGCGTACTCCAGCATCAACAGCCAAAGGTTCAAGGAATCCGCCGGGGCATTGCCCGGGCAATGGAATCCCAGAATCAGGATGATCCAGTTGACGAAGAACAGGGTGGGGCGGCTGAGGAAAAAAAGATCCGCCAGGCGCATCAGGATTCCGGCCCCCGATCCAGTCCGAAGACGGCATCCAGCGGATACTCACCCAGATCGCTGTGCGCCACCCGTGCCTCGAGCCCCGAAATACGGGCCACTTCACTGTGGCGCAGGTCCGGGTCGATGCGGGCCGGGCTCAACTGCACGCACACCGTCTGATTCTGTTCGGCGGCCAGGCTGAAGGCCGCCATCAGGGGATCGGGGTCGGGCCGGTACCAGCCCGGCTCCAGCTCCAGCAACCCCGCGGGGCGAGCCAGTCGCAGACGCCCATGGTGCCAAAGATAATCGGCCGCATCGGCGAAGGCGTCAAGATCGCGCCGGAGGCGGCGCTCCTGTTCGGTGGTGTTGGCCGTCTGCAACTTGAGCCAGCGATCCGCACCCAGCAGACGGTTCACACCGAGGGTGCCCTGGATCACGGCGCCACTGCGCACGGGTTCGGCCCGGTCCATGCCGGGCAGCCGGCGCTTGCCGGGAGTCACCAGGTTGTGGCAGCCCAGACCGGGCAGCGCGCGCTCCAGCTGAGCCGCTTCGTCCACGCTCAACCAGAGCCGTGTGCGCTGGGGATCATGGGCTTCCTGGACCGTGCCCAGCAGCGGGCCCAGGTCGGGGCCTTCCAGAATCTGACGCCAGTCCTCGCCCGATTCGCACCCTCCGGCCACCACGCGCACCCCTCCGGCGGGCAGGGACCAGACGCGGACCAGCAACCAGGGACAGGCCGGCAGCAGCGACCGGGCGGTGGTGGGTGTCTGTGTCACGCGGGGTCGATCTCCAGCAGCAGCGCCCCTTTTTCCAGCTGGGCACCGGCCTCCACCGCGATCCGTGTGACGACGCCCGCGCAAGGAGCCTTGATTTCGTTCTCCATCTTCATGGCCTCCACCACCACCAGACCCTGGCCTTTCTCGACCCGGTCGCCGGGGGCCACTTCCAGCGCGATCACCTTGCCGGGCATGGGCACCTCGACCCGGCCGCTGACCCGGTCGCTGAGCCCCAGGCCCAGCTCGGCGAAGCGGTGTTCCAGCTCGCTGAACACGGTCATGGAAAACTCCCGGCCATTGACGCGCCAGAGTGTGGCGTCGAGTTTTTCCACCCGGTAGATCCGGTCGCCCAGGCGCAGGGTCAGCTCCCCGTCGGCGAAATGGCCCTGGACCTCGAAGGAGCCCAGCGGCGAATCCAGGCGGCCCGCGTCACCGCGGCCATGCCAGCCCAATTCCAGCTGCGTGTCGCCAGCCTGGATGCGGTAGCCCTTCATCGTGCCCCCCTGTATTTCCAGGCCCACCGGGAATCGCCCTCGCAGGTGCAGTCCTCCGCGGAGGACGCCCCCGTGTCGGCCTTGCCCTCCGATTCCCTGAGGATGCGCCAGAGCGACGCCGCCAGCAGATTCAGCGAATCGTCGGGATCATCGCCTGAATACTGGGCGCGTCCCAGCAGGCCGGTGTCGTACACTCCGCGCACGAAATCGGGTTGACGCAGCACCCAGGCCAGAAAGTCCAGATTGTGAGGCAGGCCCGACAAGCGAAACTCGGCCAGCGCCCGCAGGCTGCGTGCCACGGCCCCCTCGCGGGTCTGGTGCCAGCAGATCAGCTTGGCCACCATCGGGTCGTAATGCACCGTGATCTCCATGCCCGCCCGCAAGCCCGAATCCATGCGTACTCCGGGGCCTTCGGGCAGCCTGAGGGCGCTTACCGTGCCGGTGGCGGGCAGAAAGCCCGCGCGCGGGTCCTCGGTGCAGACCCGGCATTCGATGGCGTGTCCGCGGGCCTGGATGTCGGCCTGGTCGATCGCGAGGGGCAGGCCGGCGGCCACCCTCAACTGCTGTTCGACCAGATCGATGCCCGTGACCATTTCGGTGACCGCGTGTTCCACCTGAAGCCGCGTGTTCATTTCAAGGAACCAGAAATTCTGCTCGCCATCCATCAGAAACTCGATGGTGCCCGCATTCTGGTAGCCCACGGCGCGCGCGGCCTGCACGGCCGTCTCGCAGATCGCCTGACGGGTGGCCGGCAGCACGAAGGGGCTGGGGCTCTCCTCCACCACCTTCTGGTGGCGGCGCTGCACGCTGCACTCACGCTCACCCAGATGCAGCACACGCCCATGGGAGTCGGCCAGGATCTGCACCTCGATGTGATGCGGGTCGCGCACGAACTTTTCGATGTAGACCTCGCCGTTGCCGAAGGCGGCCAGCGCCTCGCGCGTGGCGGCATTGACCGCGGCAAGCAGATCCTGCTCGCGCTCCACCAGCCGCATGCCCTTGCCCCCTCCGCCGGCGGCCGCCTTGATCATCACGGGAAAGCCGATCTCGCGCGCGATCTTCAGTGTGGTCTCCGGCTTGTCGAGGGCCGCCTCGGTTCCTGGAACCACCGGAACTCCCGCGGCGATCATGGTGCTGCGGGCGCGCGTCTTGGAGCCCATCGCCTCGATCACGGCGGGCGTGGGTCCCACGAACCTGATGCCCGCCTCGCCGCAGGCCCGCGCGAAGTCGGCGTTCTCGGAGAGGAAGCCGTAACCGGGATGGATCGCGTCCACCCCCAGGCGCAGGGCGTGCTCCAGAATCCGGTCGCCGCGCAGATAGCTCTCGCGGCTGGGGGCGGGGCCCAGGCAGACCGCTTCGTCGGCAGCCTGGACGTGGGGCAGGTTGCGGTCGATCTCCGAGTGCACGGCCACGGTGGCGATACCCAGTTCCCGGGCCGTGCGGATGACTCGCAAGACGATCTCACCGCGATTGGCGATCAGAAGTTTCCTGAACATGGTCATTCCGATTGGGGTGTGTCACAAGCGACTCTCGCGCCTGCCTGCCATCGGGCGGCAGCGCGCGAGCAACGGGCCAAGATAGAGGCTCGCTGGCTGAAATGGAATCTGACGGCAGGGTCAAAGACGGCAGACCAGCCGGCGCAGCTCCTCGACCACCTTCGGCTCTGCAGGGGGGCCATTCGGCACGGTCTGACCGAACCAGTCGGGGGCCTGCGCTCCCGTGCATTCCAGCTCGAGCCGGCGGCAGCCCCGCCGGTAGAGGGCATGTACTAGTGAGGGGAACTGGATCGCGCGCTGCGGGTCCAGCTCGGGATTCTCCCCGGCCAGGATCTCGGCGCCTCCATCCCCGTCGTTGAGCGCGGCCAGTACGGGCTGGGAACCACCGGTGGAGAGCAGCGAATCGCCCGCATCGCGCCAGCTTTCCCTCTGTCCCTCGGGCAACTCGAGCACCAGGGCGTCCAGTCCTTCGATCCAGCCCGAGCGGACTTCCTCGCCGGGACTTCCCGCCGAGGCGAGATCCAGACGGAATCGCGTGCGCGGACTTTCGGCCACGAATCCCCGCTCGAGGGCCGCGGGCTCGGGGTCCGGAGTGATCCGGGAAGGCAGGTGCCAGACCAGCTGACGGGCCCCGGCCGCCCGGGCGGTATCGATGGCCGCGGCCAACAGGCGCTTCGCCAGACCACGCCAGGCGCCCTGCCAGGGCAGATTGAGTTCATCGACCAGCAGACCCTGTACGCCGCGATCCTCGCGCAGCAGCAACATCGAGCCCAGCGGGACCATGCCTTCGCGAGCCAGCAGGCACCACTCGGGGCGGCTCTCGCCACTCTTCCAGAGGCGCCGGATCCGGTTCTCGTGTGCGCGCCGCTCACGCAAGCCCTGGGCCTGCACGGCCGAGCTCCAGAGCCGCAGTTCGTCGGCCCGGATGCCGCTTACCCGGAATTCCATGCTCATGGTCGGCTCGCGTCGGGAAAGACTTCGGCCGAGTCCACGCTCAGTCCGCGCGCCTCGCTGGCAAGCTGGCTGGCGGTGGTCAGCACGACACGGGCTCCGGCTTCGCCCGGGCGAAGCCAGCGCGTGGCACAGGCCTTCAGGTCGGCGTCACCGCAATCGAGCAGGCGCGCACGGAAGGCATCACGCGAGGTGTCGCTCTGGCCCAGCAGGAACATCGAGAGCCCGGTGCCGGCCGCCATGCCGGGTCGCACGGGCGAATCCAGCTGGCGCAGCGCGGCGATGCGTGCTTCCTTGAGTTCGGCGGCACTCCAGCTGCCGGCCACCAGTTCCTCGCGTGTCCGGCGATAGTCGTCCAGGGTACCGGCAATCCGGGGATCGCGCCAGGAAAGCAGCACCAGCGACCGGTAGTTGGCCAGATAACTGGCGGCCGCCCCGTAAGCGCCGCCTTCGGCACGAATGCGGGTATACAGAGGCTTGACCATCAGTTTGGTCAGCAGGAAAAGCAGCGGCGCGTCGGGGTCGGTGTAGGCGGGAGCGGGCATGCCCTCGGCCACGAAGGCCCCGTTGACATCCGTGATCCAGGCTTTCAGCTCCGCGGGCATGTCGGCCACGACAGCCAGTTCCGCGCTCGCCGCCGGCCTGGTGGCGCGGGCCGCGATGCGATCCAGCAAGGGACGGAACAGCTCCTGCGCCCTGTCCATGCCCTGGGCACTGCCCGCGAGGGCCAGCACGGGTGATTCGGTGGTGAACACGCGCTCCAGTTGTGCGCGCAGCGCCTCGCCGAGCTCCCGGCCTTCCGGATCCAGGGCGTGCACGCGCTGGACGCCCTCGATGCCGTCCACGAGCGAGTGCAGCCTGCCCATGGGTGAGACCAGCGCCAGAGCTTCGGCATTGACATAGGACGTCGCACTGGAAACCACACCGCCACGCAGGTTGCTGCGTACCAGACCGCACAGCTCGCGCAGGCGTTCCGGCGCATCCAGATCGGGTTCGAAGAGCACCTGCTCGAGCAATTCGATGCACTCGGGCAGGCGCCGCTCGAGGCAGCGCGAGCTGAGCAGCATGCGGTGCACGTCCCGCTGGCCGTCACTGGCCATGCCGTGAAATCCGCCCAGACCGATGCCGCCGGTGACCGACTGGATCCGCCGTGCGGTGGCCTCGATGCCCCGGCCGGCCAGCGAGAAGCGCGGCAGCAGGGACAACAGGTCCTCGTCGGCCAGTCCAGCGCCCAGGGCGTCCACGGAAAGGGCCAGCCTCAGATGCACGATGCCGTTGGTGGGCTGAGCAAAACGCAACACGCTGGCCGCGCCCTTCAGAGTACCGTGTGCCACGGGCAGGCGACGCGCCTCCCGCGAAATCAGCGCGGGGTCCAGATCGGGCAGACAGGAAAGATCCTGGGGATCGTCGCGGTAGGCCTTGACCCGGCGGGCGTCCTCGAGAATCGCGGCGCGGCCGGCGTCATCAAGGCTCGCGGCGCGGCGGGCCAGCTCCTCGTCTTCCTCGCGCTGTTCGCGCTCGCTGCCACCGGCTTCGGGCAGCATCACCAGGCTCAGGCGCTCGGGATTCTCCAGCAGGTGAGTCCTGATCAGTGTGGGCAGGAAGCGCGGGTCACGGGTGGCCAGACGGATCTGCTCGAGCTGCTCGTCGGAATGCAGCAGCTCAAAGGGATCGGAACCGTTCATCCAGGCCGCCAGCACATCAAAGGACAGACTCAGGCCCCAGGGCGAGCGCCCACTGTCGGTATTGCGCAGCTCGAACTCCCAGCGGTCCAGGACCGCCTCGATCGCGTCGCTCTCGATGCCCTCCCGCTCCAGTCGGCGCAGCTCCGCGTCGATCACGTCTTCCATCTCGCCCACGCGCTCCGGGTCGATGCCTTTCAGTCCGGCGCCGAACCAGCTCTGGGCGCCCCAGGAATTGAATCCCGCGGGGGCCAGACCACTGCCCAGACCACATTCCAGCAGGCGCTTGTTCAGCGGGGCGCTCAGATTGCCCGCGATCACCTCGAACAGGAAGCCCAGCTCGAGGGTCCGGACGCTGTCCGCCGTGTCCGGCAGGCGCCAGCCCACCGCGGCCATGCGCTGCTCGGCGGCGGCACTGCCTTCGGCCACCGGCAGGGTCCGTGTCACGCGCCGTGGTGCGGACCATGGCGTCTGGTGCCAGTCGAAGGGCACCGGATCGCGGGACTCGAAGTCGGCGAAGACCCGATCCAGTGCGGCCAGCAGGTCGGCCGGGTCCTGATCACCGAATGTGATGCACCAGCTGTTCGAAGGATGGTAGTGGCGCTCGTGGAACTCTCGCAGACCGTGCACGTCCAGCTCGGGGAAATGGGCCGGAATGCCTCCCGACTCCACCGAGTAGACACCTTCGGGAAAGAGCTCGCGTCTCATCACGCGATGGAACCAGCCATCCGGGTTGGCCAGCGCGGCCTTCATCTCGTTGAAGACCACGCCCTTGAACTGCAGCGGCGTGGACGCGTCCTCGGGATTCTCGTTCTCCAGTCGCCACCCTTCCTGAAGGAAAGTTTCGTCCTTGAGCAGTGGATGGAAACAGGCGTCCAGGTAACAGGACATCAGGTTGCGGTAGTCGGTGTCGTCCGTGGAGGCGAAGGGATAGAACGTGTGATCCGAGGACGTCATAGCGTTGAGATAGGTGTACAGGGAGCGGCCGCTCAGATGGCGAAACAGGTGCACCGGGTAGGCCTTCGAGCCCTCGAGCACGCTGTGTTCGAGAATGTGGGCCACCCCGGAATGGTCTTCGGGCAGGGTGCGAAAGCCCATCACGAAGGTTTTTTCACCCTGGCTCGACTGCAGATGCAGGTGCCGGGCACCGGTGCGCTCGTGCACCAACTGCCAGGCCCGCAGGTCCAGGCTCTCTAGCAGCTCCTGCTTGATCAGGCGGTAACCATGGGTACGTGTTCCGGGAACGGGGGAGATGAAGTCGGGAAACTGGGTCACGGCACATCCAGAGTTGGTGCCCGCCGGTCGCGCACTCAGCGTGTGCGGGACTTCACGGGCAGAAAAATGTCAACAGGTCGAAGTCGGACGGCGCATGACTAGAAGTCCGCCCCCAAAGTCAGGTAGAGTTGCGGCCCCAGTGGGTTGCCGTCGAGGGTGCTCGACCAGGCCCAATCGAATTTGAGCAGCGCGAAGCCTACGTTGAGGCGCGTGCCCCAGCCGTAGCCGAGCATCAGATCCCGCAGATGGCCATCGGAGTCCGCGGCGTCGTACCCCTTGTCCTGATACCAGGCCGTGCCCACGTCGGTGAAGAGCACACCCCGCAGATTGAACAGGGCCATGTTGAAGGGCCAGCCGGTGACCAGGTAGTGGATGATCGGAAAACGGAATTCCAGGTTGGCCAGGGCGTAGCGGTCGCCCTCGCCCTGATAGATCGCCGTACCGCGCAGGGGCTGGATGAAACTGCTGTAATACAGTTCGGTGATGTCGCTGCGCAGGGTGTTCTCGGTGGTGTCGCTGTATGCCTTGTAGTACTTGGAATTGATCCAGCCCGGCGCCCCTCCCAGGAAGAAGACCTGGCGCTGGCTGCCATAACTGGCGCCCATGCTGGCCCGGGCCGCGATGCCCAGGTCGGGGCTCAGCCTGAAGTACTTGCGCATGTCCAGTTCCAGGCTGTGGAAGTCGTTGCCCACCGCGGCCCGGGTATCCACGGCATAACTGCGCGTGTAGGACAGGGCGGCGCGGCTGCCGTTGGCCGGTCCGGTGCTGCCCCAGAGTGAATTGTCGAAGACCAGCGAGGTGGTGCTGGTGAGGAAGTTGCCCTTCAGGTAGTCATGAAAGGTCTCCACTCCATAGCCATAGGGGTCCACCTCCGCCCGATTGAGACTGTCACGCGTGATCGTGGTCCAGGTGACCGTCTGCCCCAGGCGCATGAACTGGTTGAAGGGATAACTGGCACTGGCGAAGGCGCCGAACTGGTTGTCCTGATAGAAGCGGTCGTGGACTTCCGAATCCAGATAGCGCACATAGCGGAACACACCCCCGCCCACATCCGTGCGCCGCGCCTGATAGATGTAGTGCAGGTGGAAGTTGGAGAGCTCGATCCGGTCGTAGACGTTGAGGTAGAGATTCAACCGGTGGTTGCCCAGCAGGTCGCTGAAGACGATCTCGCCCGCGCCCTGGAAACCGTAGAGGTTGTCGTAGTAGGCGTCGGCCTCGGCCAGGTCGGGGCTGAAGCGAATGCGGTAATCACGGGGCACGTAGTTGCCC
Source organism: Candidatus Delongbacteria bacterium (assembly GCA_020634015.1). NCBI lineage: Bacteria > Candidatus Delongiibacteriota > Candidatus Delongbacteria bacterium. The sequence continues at coordinate 140,497 of JACKCN010000007.1, forward strand.
GCCTCGTCCTGGCGTGGGACGGGTGCGACCTCTTCGTCGGCCTTGTCCTTGTCTTCGCGCGTTTCCTTCTGGCGCTCCTCGAAGGTGTCCAGGGTGGTGAAGTCAAAGTGTTTCCACTCGCCCTCGCGCCCGATCAGGGCGTCGGCCACGTCCTCGCGCAGGGGCTCGCGTGTTTCCCCGGCCACGGCGGGTGTCTGGTCCAGACGGTTGAAGGGCAGCAGGGCCTCGTCGTCGTCGGGCATCTCGTCCAGATAGGGCAGGCGGTTGATGTCCTTGAGCAGGAAGATGTCGTAGCCACCCTGCTCGAAACTGCTGAAGAGCAGCTTGCCCGTGCGCGACACGCTGGGCTGGAAGATGCCGGTCAGCATGTTGGTGCGCCGCAGAGGCACGGCCTGCTGGTCGGCGGGCACCGAGTACAGGTTGAAGGCACCACCGGCGTCGGAGACGAAGAGGATCTCGTCCTGCCAGGTGTACACGGGTGTGCGCTCCTTGAAGGGGCTGTGGGTCACGCGCCGCAGGCGGTTCTCGTCCAGCACGGCCTCGTAGACGTCCATCTGGCCGTAATCCTCGGCGCTCATGTCGAAGAAGCGGTCGGTGCTCAGGTCGTCGTTGCGGTCGCTCACGAAGACCAGACGCTTGCCGTCGGGGCTGAAACTGGGGTCGAAATCGCTGTAACGATCCTCGGTGACCTTCTCGATGTCGCCACTGTCCAGGTCCAGGATCCAGATGTCGGAATGCCCCTTCTGCAGGGCCACGAAGGCGATGCGGTCGCCGGCCGGACTCCAGCTGGGCGAGAACAGGCCTTCCAGATCGAACTTGTACTCGGCCAGTACCTTGCCCGACTCGGGATCGAGAATGAACAGCGCGTCCTGGTCGCCGGCCTTCGAGGCGATCGCGATGCGGTTTTCATCGGGGCTCCAGCTGATGCCCGGGCGCAGCCAGTGCAGGCTCTCGAACTTGCCCGACTGCTGGCCGTGCAGGATCCGGTGTGCCTTTTCCGGCTCGGTGATCGAACTGGAGTACAGATCGAAGTAGCCGGTGCGGTCGGAGAGCCAGATCATCCGGTCGCCGCTGGGGCTGATCGCGGGACTGTTGTTGACGAAATTGCGCAGTTCCCGGTGATCCGTGATCCGGTCGGCCAGATCCCAGGCGATCTGGCGGTCCTTGATCGTGGGCCAGTAGATCCGGTTGAGATAGGCCTTCCACTTGACCGAGAGTTCTTCCACCCCGTAGCCCAGGCTGCTCTCGAAGGCCCGTTCCACATTGTGCATCGACTTCACACGGTGCATGATCTCGGCCACCTTGGGCTTGCCGAATTCATACTCGATGTAGTTGAACACGCTCTGTCCGCCCTTGTAGGACAGGAAACCGTAGAGCTGGGGAATGTCGCCCAGGTAGCCCGAGATGCTGGCATCGGCCATGAACATGTTGGCTTCGCGATCCCAGCCGCCGCGGCTGGTCCATTCGGAAAGGCCCTCGGCGAACCAGAGCGGCAGCGGAAAGCGGATCGCCCCGCGCAGGATCGAGTCGCCGTAGATCATGCTCAGCGAGATCGCATGGGTCAGCTCGTGGTGGATCACATGGCGGTAGTCTTCCCAGCTGCCCTGGAAGGGAATCACCACCCGGTTCTTGAAGAACTCGGTGAACCCGCCCACACTCTCCTCCACCAGTCCGCTGGAGACATTCGTGTTGGCAAAGTCGTTGTGGCTCTGGTAGGTGATGATCACGATGCGCTCGTTGTCGGGCAGTTCCCAGTCGAAATCACGGCTGAGCTGCTGGTAGGCGCTGTCGGCCACCTGGGCGGTGAACACGGCCTGGTCGTAGCCACCCTGGTAGTAGTACACATCGAACCACTGGCTCTCGATGAAGCGCCACACCTTGTGATCGTACTGCACCTTGTTCTGCCCGAAGGCCGAGGCCAGCAGGGGCAGAAGCAGGGCCAGCAGGGCACACGCGAATCTCATGGAGTGGAATCCTCTCTCAGGCTCAGGCCCAGCCCCGTGAACAGGGGGGCCACTTCTTCACGCAGGCGGCTGGCCAGCTCGGCCACGCCCGCGGCATTCTCGATCACCCGATGGGCGCGCCACGCCTTGTCTTCCTGGGGAATCTGGCTGGCGATGCGCTCGTGTGCTTCCTCGGGGGAAAACCCCCGGGTGCGCAGCAGGCGGTCGATGCGCTGCTCATCGGGGGCCAGCACCACCCAGATCTCGTCGCAGGACTCCTCGATGCCCCATTCGAAGATCAGGGCCGCATCCAGCACCACCAGCGGCTGGTCTTCCAGCGCTTCCAGGCGCGAGTCAAGGCTGCGGGCCAGTTCGGGATAGACCATCTCGTTCAGCTCCTGCAGCGCCCCCGCGTCCCCGAAGACCAGACGCCCCAGTTCCCGGCGCAGCAGGCTGCCATCCTCGGCGAAGACGCCGGGCCCGAAACGCTCGCGCACCCGGGCCAGCAGTGCGGCATCGCTTTCCAGCACCTCGCGGGCCACGGCGTCGGCATCCACCACGGGAATCCGTTGGTGGCGGAACCAGTTGGCCACAAGGGTCTTTCCCGCCGCGATGCCCCCCGTCAGCCCGATCAGGTACATGGATCTCCGCCCTTGTCGAACAGTCAACGCGAATGGCCGGCCCAAGATAGTCAAAGCCTGCGGCCCGGGGCGGTTTCCCACGGGGCTCAGCGAATCAGGGCCAATCGCCCCTGCACACGACTGCCATCGGGGGCCACCACACTGTAGAGATAGACTCCGGATGGCAGGGCGTTGCCTTGATGATCCTGCCCCAGCCAGCGCACGGCGCCCGAACCCTCGTGTTCCTCAAGGGTTTCCAGCAGTTGTCCATCCATGGCGTGCAGGCGAATCGTCGACCCCCGGGGCAGCCCCGCGAAGACCAGACCGCTGCCGCCCTCCGCACCGGGTCCGGATACGCGCCAGGGATTGGGATAGACGCGGAACTCCGCCAGCCCCTCCACGGCGGCCTGAATCAGCACCCGGGCGCCGTCCCCCACCAGTGGCGTCCCGTCCGCGGCCCGCAGCCCCTGACTGATCAGCAGCAGGCGTGGGCTGCCTGCCCGCAGCGGACGCGAGGGATCGAGGCTCAGCACGACCGCGCGTTCCGATTCGACGGCGGGAGCGGCAATCTGTTCCCGAAGTGGCTCGAATCGATACGATTCGGCAAGCGCCAGACCCTGGGAATCCATCGCCCGGCTGAACTCCAGGCGCACGCGATTGCCGGGCAGCACCTCCGCCCGCTGGATCACGGGGGCGGGCAGAGCCTGCGGCTCGCGCGCTAGACCCAGTACCAGACTGTCCATCCAGGCTCCGCTGGTGCCCACGAGGCCTTGCAGCTCGAGGGTCCAGTCTTCAGGCTGGCTCACTGCGGGCAGCTCCAGGCGCAGCAGGCGCCCCTGGCCACTCAGCAGCATGCTCGCGGGCCGCCTGGGTTGGCCCGCCGGATCGCGCAGCTGAATCGCCGATTCCAGCCCAGCCCGCCGCAGGGCGGCGCTGAAACGCAAGGTCAGCCCGGTGTCGCCGCTGTGTTCCCACTGCTCCAGCTCGGGGGGATTGGCGCCCTGCAGTTCCAGACTGGGCGAGAGGGCGCTGCTCTGGCCGGCCCGCAGGCTGCGCAACCGGTAACTGCGGCGCTCGCCCGCCACCAGGCTGCTGTCCTGCCACTCAAGCCCTTCGCCCGCGAGGCGCGCCAGCACCGTGTTCGCCGGCTCGCCCGCCAGCACCAGAACCGAGTCGGGCACAACCCCGGAATGGCTCCAGGCCAGCAGGATCCGGTCACGGGCCAGCGGACGGCTGCGGCTGTCCCAGAGCGGCGGGCGTGGATCGTCGGGTTCGTCCGCGCGCCAGAGGCGACTGCCGGCACTGGCCGCGCCGTCGGCGGGCAACAGCAGTTCCTCCTGGCCATCGCCGTCCCGGTCCAGCACCAGCAGGCTTGCGCCATTGACGCCCGCACCCAGTTGACGGAGGGCGCCCAGACGCCTGCCCCCCTCAGACAAGGACACGCTGTAAGCCAGCGGTGTCAGCAGCAGCGCCAGTTCGGCCTCTCCATTCTCAGGATGCCAGAGGGCCAGTGCATTGGCGAAACCTTCGCCGTCGGCCACTCCCACAAAGTCGAGGGAGTCCAGGGGCAGCAGGTCCCCGGCGGGCTCGGGTCGCCCCAGCAACAGCAGGCGCCAGACCTGGCCGCCCGCTTCGCTCTCCTGGCTGGGCGCCGGGCTGTGCAGCAGCAGCGCCACACCCTGAGCCGCACCCTGGGGCACCGCACACAGCCAGGCGCCGGGGCCCGTCCAGCCCGGAAAGTCCAGCTGCGAGTCCAGCCTGCTGGTGCCGCCGGTGAAGGCATGGCTGAAGAGATGTCCGGAACGGTCGGCCAGAAACAGCTCGCTCTGGCCGTCCCCGTCCGTGTCGGCAAGGCAGCCACCGGGCGGGCCCTGGGCGCTGGGCTGGCCTTCCCAGGGGCTGGGCAGATCCAGCAGCCAGTGGGGAGTCGGTGCGCGGTCACCGGCAGGATCCTCGACGCAGCTCCAGAGTGAGTTGCGGCGCAGGTCGTCCGCAGTCTGCAGCAGCAACAGATCCCGCGGCGAGAGCGCGGGAATCTGGATCAGGCCCCCCGCCCAGTGCTGCCCGTCCTGCCACACGAGGCTGTCGGGAAGTCCGCCCTGGCGTGCTTCCCAGAGTTGGGCGCGGCCCGAGATGCCCAGCAGGAATTCGCTGTTGCCGTCGCCGTCGCTGTCGCCCACCCCCTTGGGCAGCAGGTGGCCGAAGTCTCTGGCATCGGGAGTCACGGTACCGTCCGGGGATATCGCATACACGCGGCAGACATCGGGCACCAGCCGGTTCTGGCTCCAGGGGGCCAGCAGGGTTTCGGGAGTGCCGTCGCCGTCCCAGTCCCCGGCTTGGCCCAGCCAGACACCCGCGGGAAGGTCAAAGGACTCATCCGCACGCACGGCCGGTGGGTCTTCCGTGGGCCAGGTCAGGGAAACAGGCTCCGTGCGTGTGACAAGCCCCGCCTCGTTGACCAGTTCCAGCGTGATCCGGGCCGTTCCGCCCGCCGGGCCATCCAGCAGCAGCCGGTGCTCTCCGGCCAGAAAACGCGTGCGCCGGATGCCGCCGGGTTCCAGTTCCGCGGTCAGGCTGGCGCGCTCGTCGCACGCCAGTTCCAGCAGAAAGGGTTGTTGCCCGGCCTGGCGCACGCTGCGCCAGCTCTGTTCCAGAATCACCGGCGCCGTGTCATCCAGTGCGAAACGGCTGTGCGCCAGCACCCGGTTGCCGTTCAGGCTTTCCAGCTCCAGCCAGAGGGAGTGGCTGCTCTGCGGGTCCAGCTGGGCGAGGATCGCGGAATGCAGCGTGTCAGCCACCCAGGGAGTATCGCTTGCGGCCAGACTCAGTCCGCTGGCCCAGCTGTCGCCCAAGCGGAGCTCGGCATGGGAAAAGAGCGAGCCCCAGGCGCTGAGCACGATGCCCTGCTCCAGCAGACTCGCGGAGGGCAGCTGGGTGCCATTGGCCGGAGAGAGAATCGCGACCCGGGGCGCTCCCCCGAGGGACAGCAGGACCGGCGGATCAAGTACCCCCGCCGCGCTTTCCTCGTCCCAGCCCTCGGCGCCGATGTCCCGCGCGCTCAGCAGCAGGCGATCCTTGACCCCGGCCGGGCTCAGGTCGGGCTCCAGGCTGAGCAACAGGGCACAGGCCGCGCTCACCCAGGGCGCCGAGGCGCTGGTGCCCGAAAAGCTCTGCCAGCCTCCGCCCAGAGCGGTGGTGAGAATGTTCACCCCGGGCGCCAGCAGATCCAGTCCGGGGCCGTAACTGGAGGATCCCGCGCGCACCAGGCGCGGTGGTCCCTGCAGCAGGAGGGCCGATCCCACTGCGATGGTGCTCGGAAAACCGCTGGGCCAGTGGGGACTGGCATCTCCCGTGTTGCCGCTGGAAGCCACAGCCACCACGCCCCGCGAACGGGCGTACTCCAGCAGATCCTCGAGCAGCGGACTGGCGGCCGTGTCACCGAAACTCAAGTTCAGCACACGCGCCCCGCGGTCGATGGCGTAGAGAATCGCGGCGGCCACGTCATCTTCTTCCAGCCAACCCAGCGAATTGGCCGCGCGCAGGGGCAGCATGCGGCAGCCGGGGGCCAGCCCGGCGATGCCCAATCCATTCTGGCGTGCGGCACCGATGATGCCCGACACGGCCGTGCCGTGGCCGTGCTCGTCCCAGGGCTGGTTGTCCTGTTCGCGGTGATCCCCGGGCGCGGGAAATTCCGGGGAGTCGGTGAAGTCCCAGCCCAGCAGGTCGTCCACGAAGCCGTTGCCGTCGGTGTCCAGCCCGTCCAGATCGTCCGGATCCAGGCGCCAGCCGCCCTGCCCATCGGGCTGGATCACGCCGTCCCCGTCCAGGTCTTCCCCCGCATTGATCGCCCACTGCTCGCGCAGATCGGGATGCCAGGGGTCCACGCCCGTGTCGATCACGGCCACGATGAGGCCCGGATCCCCCTCCGTGATCCGCCAGGCGCTCTCGGCCCCCAGCCAGTCCAGGGCCCATTGCTCACTGCGCAGGGAATCGTCCGGGGTCACGGGGTCCTGGCAGAGCGCAAGCCGGCGGTTGGGCCAGATTCGCTCCACCGAGTCCAGCGCACGCAGCGCCAGCTCCAGTTGATCGGGGCGACCGCTTTCCAGCAGATGCCAGCCCAGGGATGCCTCGTGGGAAGAGCGATGCAGCGGGGTATCCGCGGTCAGCAGACCCGCCGGAAGGCCGGCCAGTTGGGACGCACTGCGTGATCCCGCGGCGGCAGGGTCTTCGCGGAAGCGCACCAGCAGACCGTTGGCGTGGGTGGGCCCGGTGAGCAGCACCATCAGCAGCGGGAGGAGTACGGCCCGGGTCCGCCCGGCAAGGGCGTGTCCGGTGTGCCGGGCAGGGGCCGGCCCGCGCTCAGGAATTGCGCTCGGCAAGCCGTGCTTCCAGGCTTTGCCGCCATTGCACGAGCGACTCGTGATCGCCTTCGACATTGCCGGGTTCCAGCAGGTCGCACACCACTCCCAGAGCCAGTTCCAGGTAACCCTGTTCCTCGTAGACCCGCGCCAGGGCGCGGCTGCGGATCGGTTGGGGCGTGCCCTGGGCCGTGCGTGTGACGAACAGTTCGCCATGGTCCGGTGCGGCGGGAACCGCCGGCGGTTGGGGAACCGGGGGAGCCTCGGGTGGGGCGATGTCCTCGACCGGGCCGCCTTCGACGGGGCCGCCCTCGACGTCCACCGTCCGCCGCGGGTCCTGCGGGTCCGGGTCCTTTCCGGGGGACGGGGGGCGTGTGGGTGACGGTTCGCGCGTATCCCCGGGAAGAGCCTTGCCCGGGGCCGGCTGCGGAGCTTCGGGGCTTTCGTGCACATCGATCAGGCGCCGGATCAGTGTGGCGATCTCTTCGTCACGCGCGCGCCGTTCGCCTTCGGTGGGTGCGAGGATCTCACGGAATTCCGGCTCGTGAATCAGGCCCGCGCTGCGCATCCGGTCCCGCAGGCGCGGATTGAGCCGGTCGCGGCTCCAGGCTTCTTCCAGCAGGCCGTTGACCGTATCACGGCTGGCACTGGCCATGCACTCCACCAGCAACTCGAAGGAAGCATGACCCGAGACACAACAGGAGCTGGCCAGCAGCAGTTCGCGCCGCGCGTCGTCCACCTGGCCCATCGACAGCAGCAGTTCGCCCAGCACCTGATGGCCGCTGGAATAGGCCGGATAACGCTTGATGCCCTGGCGCAACAGGCGCAGGGCCTGGCGGCTCCGGCCTTCCATGGCCTCCAGTTCCGCCAGACGGGCGAAGACCCAGGGACGACGGCCAAGCGAGCGCCGCAAGGAGCGGATCTGGGCTTTCAGGTGCATGGGGAGTCCTCCCTGGGCTGACCGTTGAAGGGCGCCGAATGGGCGAGTTCCGGGTCCAGCTCAAGCCATTCCAGTGCCGACGGCAGTGCGTTGAAGACCTGGCTCGTCACCGCACGGTCGCGCGAGAGCTCGACGAAACGGCGGCAGATGGCCAGCAGGGCCGGGTCCTGCGCCACGATCGCGCGGCGGTAGAATGGGTAGTGCTCGCCCAGACGATCCTGCAGGGTCACGGCCTGTTCGACCAGATCATCCTCCGGAATGACCCGGGCCGCGCCCAGATCCACCAGGGAGATCAACCGACTGTCCACGCTCATCAGCTGGCGCACCGTGAGGTGCGCCTGGAACGCCAGCCGCCGCAGAACGCCCAGGTTCAGGTCCTGATCCACGCGCACGTGCACCAGTTTCAGGTCGGGCAGAAAAGTCAAGGTCTCGCCCATCACCAATCCGCCAGCATCTTCTGGTTGATCGAGAGCACCAGCTTCTCCACCGCACGCCCGATTGCCTGGTCACGGGTTTCGCTGGCGGGATCGTAGGTGCCCCACTCATTGAACGTGGTCTTCCACAGTTCCTTGTCTTCCACCAGATCGACAAAAGCCACTTCCACTTTCAGGGTCACCCGGATCCCGGTCACCTGATCCTGGTCGGTGAACTGCTCCACCTTTTCCGTTACCGCCAGCAAGCGCGAATCCAGCCTGGAATTGGCGCCGTCCAGCGCGCTCACGCTGAGCAGCCCATCGGCCAGAAAACGGTCGGTGAGCAGGTCGGTCAGGGTTTCGGCGATCCCCGACTCGGCGGTCCTGTTTTCGACCAGCGGAATCGCGATGGTCTTGAGGTGGGGCGGCAGGGTGCCCTTGAGCGAATAGGCACAGCCCGCCAGCAGGACCAGGCCGACAAGCAGGAAGGTTCGAAGGGTGGCTGGGCGCAGGTCTCGCATGGGGTCGATTCGTCCGTTGGGGCCGGATCCCGCGTGAGTGCGGGCGGCGGTCAGAGTCCGTAGCGCCGGATCTTGCGGTAGAGCGTGCGCTCGGAGATGCCCAGTGAGCGGGCCGCCAGATTGCGATTGCCACCATGGTCGGCCAGCACTTCGCGGATGTGGTCGCGTTCCAGTTCCTCGACGGTCATCTGGGTCAGATCCAGCTCCTGGCGCGACAGACGTTGTGCTTCCTGCTGCTCGCTCAGCAGGGTCTTGATCTCGGCCAGTTCGTGCTGGATGAAATAGAACATCTGGCGCAGCAACTCGGGCGTCATGGCCGAGCCCTCGGACTGGCTCTCCATGGGACGCAACACGGGCAGCAGCGCGCTGGAGCCGTCCTGGGCCAGGCGCTCGTCGACCAGACGGGCGTCGATGGCTCCGCCCCCCGAGAAGATCAGCAGGGATTCGACGAAGTTCTTCAGTTCACGCACATTGCCTTGCCAGTAGTGGCCCTGAAGCCGTTCGAGAGCCTCGGGGCGCAGCTGCGGTTCGGCCATCCTGTTGCTCTGGCAGAAATGGGTGATCACATGGCGCACGATGTCCGGAATGTCTTCGGGCCGGTCACGCAGCGGAGGCAGCACGATGTTGATCGCCTTGAGCCGGAAGTAGAGATCCTGGCGGAAACTGCCCTGCTGGACTTCGGTGGCCAGGTCGCGGTTGGTGGCCGCCACCACGCGCACGTTGACGTTGAGCGGAACCTGTCCGCCCACCCGCATGAACTCGCCGGTTTCCAGCACCCGCAGGATCTTGACCTGACTGAAGAGCGGCATCTCGCCGATCTCGTCCAGAAAGATCGTGCCGCCATTGGCCAGCTCGAACATGCCCTTGCGCTGACGATCGGCCCCCGTGAACGCGCCCTTCTCGTGTCCGAAGACTTCGGACTCGAAAATGCCTTCGGGAATCGCGCCGCAGTTCACCGTGATCAGTGGCCCCTCGGCGCGACGGCTGTTCTCGTGGATCGCGCGGGCCACCAATTCCTTGCCCGTGCCCGACTCGCCCGTGACCAGCACACTCAGATCCGTGGCCGCCACCTGGGCGATCACGCTGGCCACCTGCTGCATGGCCGGACCGCTGCCGGCGATGCCCACTTTGCGCAGCAGGGATATCACCCCCGGCCTCCCTGACGTTCGCGGAACCAGCGGGCCGTGGCGCGCAGTCCGTCCTCGAAGCTGACTTCGGGCTGCCAACCCAGCACGGCGCGCGTGTGACGGATGTCGAGGCAGCTGGTGCGCTGCTCGCCCGGGGCCGCCGGACCGAAGCGTTCAGGAGTGTCCGGCGCCAGCTCGTCACGCAGGATGCGGAACAGGGCCACCACGTCGCGCTCGACCCCGGTGCCCACGTTGCAGGTCAGTTCCTCGCGATCCACGGCCAGCGCCAACCGACAGGCGCGGGCCACATCGGAAACGTGCACATAGTCGCGGCTCTGCAAACCGTCGCCATTGATCACGGCCGGCTCGCCGGCCAGCAGGCGCTTGCAGAAGATGGCCACCACGCCCGCTTCGCCGTGGGGATTCTGGCGTGGGCCGTAGACATTGCCGAAACGCAGCACGGTATGGGCCAGCCCGTGCTGTACCCGGTAGAAGTGCAGGTACTTCTCGAGGCTGAGCTTGGTGATGCCGTAGGGACTCACCGGGCGGCAGTCGGCGTCCTCGGGAGTGGGACGGTGCTCGGTGTCGCCGTAGATCGCTCCGCCCGTGGAGGCGAAGACCACGCGCCCGACTCCGCTGGCCACGCACTGCTGCAGCAGGTTGAGCGAGCCCAGCACGTTGGTGCGGGCGTCGGCCACCGGGTCGGCCACGCTGGCGCGCACATCGATCTGGGCCGCCAGGTGGTACATCACGTCAAAGCGTTCACGCTGGAACAGCCCGGCCAGTTCCGGGTCACCGATGTCGGCACGATGGAACACGGCGGTGCGGGCGATGAACTCCTCCTGCCCCGTGCTCAGATTGTCGACGATGTGTACCTGATGACCATCGGCCAGCAGCCCGTCGCAGAGATGGGATCCGATGAAGCCGGCTCCCCCGGTCACGAGAATCTTCATGACGTGTGTTCCTCACTGGCCGCGCTTGCGGCGATGTCGCGTCGATGCTGCATGCCGGCGAAACCCGTGCCGGCCAGGGCCGTGTAGACCTGCGTGCGGGCCTGGCCCAGGCTGGGGGCACGGGCCATCAGCGAATAGACCCGCCCACCCGCGGTCACCAGGCGGCCGTCGGGATCGAGGGCCACCCCCGCGCAGAACACCTGCACCGGGTCCAGACCGGCCAAGCCATGGATCGGCAGCCCGGTGGGGCTGGGGCCAGGATAGCCCTCGCTGGCCGCGACCACGCAGACCGCGCTGCCCGGCCATGAGTCGGGGCAATGCCAGTCGGCCAGGCCCTGGCCGCTGCCCACCCGCCAGGCCAGGGCCAGCAGGTCTTCTTCCAGCAGGGGCAGCACGACCTGGGTCTCCGGGTCGCCAAAGCGGCAGTTGTATTCGATCACCCGGGGCCCATCCTCGCAGAGCATCAGGCCGATGAAGAGCAGGCCCTGGAAGGGACAGCCTTCGGCGGCCATGCCACTCAGGGTGGGTTTGAGAATGGTTTCCACGATCCGGGAGCGCAGGGCCGGAGTGGCCAGCGGCGAAGGGGCGAAGGCACCCATGCCGCCCGTATTGGGGCCCGTGTCGTTCTCGCCCACTCGCTTGTGGTCCTGGGCGGGGGCCAGAATGTGAGCGCGTGTGCCGTCGCAGAGTGCGAAGAAACTCAGCTCGGGGCCCTCGAGGCGGCGTTCGATGACCACCTCGCGCCCCGCGTTGCCGAAGCTGGCGCCGCTGAGCATGCCACGTACCGTCTCACGGGCGTCGTTCAGGCTGCCGGGCAGCACCACGCCCTTGCCGGCGGCCAGGCCATCGGCCTTGATCACCACAGGCCAGGGCGCGTTCTCCAACCAGGCGCAGGCGGTCTCGGGATCGGTGAAGCGTTCATGCTCGGCGGTGGGAATGTCATGGCGGGCCATGAAGGCCTTGGCCCAGGCCTTGCTGCCTTCGAGGCGGGCGGCGGCGCGCGAGGGGCCGAACACGTGCAGACCCCGGGTCCGCAACTCGTCGGCCAGACCCTCCACGAGAGGTTGCTCGGGACCGATCAGCACCAGATCGACGCCCGAGTTGTGACACCAGGCGGCCAGTTGCTCCGGTTCGGCGGCACCGGGACCCTGGATGCGTTCGCCCCAAGGTCCCATGCCCGGGTTGCCGGGCAGGATGAAGAGTCTGGCCAGCAGCGGGCTCTGCTGCAGTTTCCAGGCCATGGCCGCCTCGCGGCCACCCGACCCGATCAGCAGGCAGGTCAGGCTGTGTGGGGCGGGCATCGAGTCGATCACGAAGTCTCTCCCGTCTGGGCAGAGGGTCCGGCAGACCCGACCGACTCCCAGGAGTGTGCCGGCCAGCGGGCCCGATGGGCGCTCAGTCCTGCTTGGGTGGCTCGAGGAACTTTCGCGGGCTCTTCAGCACTTCCTCGAATTCCGGTTGCTCGTGCAGGGTCTTGAAGAGCTGGTCCTTGCGGAAGATGCCGTAGCCTTCCTCGAAGCGCTTCTTGATGGTGCGACTGCCCAGCAGGGCCATCGCCAGCCAGGGAAAGGCCTTGTCATACTCTTCGAGGCGATCGAAGACCTGGGCCCGCTCGAAGGCGTAGATATGGGGTTCCAGCGTGTAGCGCCGTTCCATGAAATCAAGAATGCGCAGGGCTTCGGCCGTGGCGGTACGCTTGATCAGCAGCTGCACATAGGTCGTGGTCGTGTGTTTCATCGACTTGCTGTCGCGCCGCGTGCGCGTCGAGTCGTCGACCTTGAAGGGCCGGAAGTAGGCTTCGCGTGCCCGTTCGTACATGCCCTTGCGCTCGGCGATGATCAGCTCGAGCAGGCAGACGCGCCAGTGATCCTTGAGGACCAGGAATGGCTCAAGTTCCTTGGCCAGCACGGAGGGCTTTTCCGTGAAAGCCACCTTCTCGAGCTGGGAGGCCACACCCTTGTCGAACCGGGCCAGCAACTTCTTCATCTCTGCCGTGTCCGGGTGCTCGGGAGTGCCGTTGCTGAGCGCCCAGGTCCACCAGCCTTTGGCGGCCGCTTCCGTGGCGGTGCTCATGGATGATCTCCTTGTTTGGATCGACCGTACACGCTGTGCGGACGGTCGTGAATCCCGTGTGGCCGTGCGACATCCGTCCCCGGCCACTCCCGACTCAACGCCCCCCGGGGGGCTTCATCCGTTTCAGTTTGCGCACCGCTTCCCCGGCCTGACGCCGGTTGCGGCTCTTGCTCTGTTCGCGGCTTTCGTTCTGGGGGCGAAAGGCCTTTTCGCCCTCCGTCCCTTCCAGTTCCAGCAGACGATCTCTCAATTCGGCCGCCCGTTCGAAGTCCAGGGCGGCGGCGGCGCTCTCCATCAGCGAGCGCAGCACATCGGTATCCTCGACGGCCTTCTCCCAGGGCGCCATCCCCTCGGCCACCTGGGCCGCGCGTTCGGCGCTGCGGTTCCAGGCTTCCAGCCGACGGGCCTCATCCAGCACGGTGGTCGAGGCCAGCACTTCGTGTGAGGACTTGCGCACCGTGCGTGGCACGATGCCGTGGCGCGTGTTGTACTCCGCCTGCATCGCCCGGCGTGTCTCGGTCACCTCCAGCACCCGGGCCATGGCGTCCGAGATCCGGTCGCCGTAGAACAGCACGCGGCCGTGGACGTTGCGCGCGGCACGTCCCACGATCTGGAACAGGCTGCGGGCGCTGCGCAGGAAACCTTCCTTGTCCGCATCCAGCACGGCCACCAGCCCGACCTCGGGCAGGTCCAGACCCTCGCGCAGCAGGTTGATGCCCACCAGCACGTCAAACTCGCCCAGACGCAGGGCCCGCAGCAATTCCACGCGCTTGAGGCTCTCGATGTCGCTGTGCAGATAGCGCACGCGAATCCCCAGCCTCGCCAGATAGGTGCTCAGGTCCTCCGCCATCCGCTTGGTCAGCGTGGTCACCAGCACGCGCTCGTCACGCGCGATGCAGGCACGGGCTTCCTCGACCAGGTCCTCGATCTGTCCCTTGCTGGGCCGAACCGTGATCTCGGGGTCCAGCAGCCCGGTGGGCCGCAGCACCTGCTCCACCACCTGTCCTCCGCAGCGCTCCAGCTCGTAGTCGCCCGGAGTGGCCGAGAGGAACAGGGTCTGGGGGCAGAGTTCCACGAACTCCTCGAAGCGCAACGGTCGGTTGTCCAGCGCGCTGGGCAGGCGGAAGCCGTGATCCACGAGCGTCTGCTTGCGGTTGCGGTCCCCGTTGAACATCGCCCGCACCTGCGGGATGGTGGCGTGACTCTCGTCGATCACCACCAGCATGTCCTCGGGGAAATAGTCCAGCAGGCAGTAGGGACGTGTGCCCGCTTCGCGTGCGTCCATGTGCCGGCTGTAGTTCTCGATGCCGCTGCAGTACCCGATCTCCTGCAGCATTTCCAGGTCGAAGCGTGTGCGCTGACGCAGGCGCAGGGCTTCCAGGGGCTTGTGGGCCTCCTCGAGGGCCTTGACCTGCTCTTCCAGTTCGGCCTCGATCGTGAGCACGGCGCGTTCGATGCCCGGCTGGGTGGTCACGAAGTGCTTGGCCGGGTAGATCAGGCTGGCATCCTTTTCCGCCAGCGTGTCCCCGCTGAGGGGGTGGATCTCGCGGATCGACTCCACCTCGTCGCCGAAGGTGTCGATGCGGATCGCCGTCTCCTCGTAGGCGGGCTGGACCTCGATCACGTCCCCGCGCACCCTGAAGGTGCCCCGTTCCAGCTGGGACCCCGCGCGCACGTAGTGGATGTCCACCAGCTTGCGCAGAAAATCCTCGCGGTCGAAGGGCTGGCCCACTTCGGCCACCGCCATCCGGGCCTTGTAGTCCTGGGGGCGCCCCAGTCCGTAGATCGAACTGACGCTGCCCACGATGATCACGTCCCGGCGCTCCAGCAGCGAGCTGGTGGCTTTCAGCCTCAGGCGGTCGATCTCCGAATTGATCGATGCGTCCTTCTCGATGAAGGTGTCGCTGCCCGGGACATAGGCTTCCGGCTGGTAGTAGTCGTAATAGCTGATGAAGAATTCGACGGCGTTGGAAGGGAAAAATGCCTTCAGTTCGCCGTAAAGCTGGGCAGCCAGAGTCTTGTTGTGTGACAGCACCAGGGTCGGTCGCCCCAGCCGCTGGATCACATGGGACATGGTGAAGGTCTTGCCACTGCCGGTGACTCCCAGCAGGACCTGAGCGTCTTCGCCGGCCTGGAAGCCCTTCACCAGTGTCTCGATGGCCTCGCCCTGATCCCCCTGGGGGACGAACTCCGTCTCCAGCTTGAACTGACCGCTCATTCGCCTCCACCGGAGTCCTGCCCTGCAGGGTCGGGGTGCCGGATCACGCACGCGGGCGTTTCCTTGGCACGGAGCCCTGGATTGAAGCGCTGAAGGTACCGTTCGGCCGGAATTTCCGCAAATTCAGCCCTTTGCGGCAGGGGCGGAGCGAGGGGCGTTCAGGGAGTGCTGCCCAATCGGCCAGAATCCCAGAGTCCGTCCTGACAGGGCAGGACACGCCCGCCGAACACACAGGGGCGGACTTCCTTGAGAAACTCGACCCACTTGATCAGGATGCCCTGCGAGGGTTCGGAGCCCGAGAGGTAGATGTTGACCGAATAGAAGTTGTCCATTCCCTGCAGCATCAGCTGGACCACGGCGCGGGTATCCACGGGATTGTCGGAGGGGCAGTCATAGACCGTGATCCGGCGAGGCGCATCCAGGTCCTCGCGCAGCCAGTCGGTCGCGCTGGCACCGGGGCACTGCTCGCGCAGCGTATCGAGAAAGTGGGCGCGAGCCCGCGAGATGTCCGTGCGCCAACTGGAATGGAACACGAAGACCTCCGCCGCGTCGGCCCAGCGATCCAGCTCGTCCTGGGTGCGCCCGAGCTCGATCAGTTCGACGTGGGTATCCTGATTGGCATCCCGGTTGACCACCGTCCAGCCTTCGGTCTCAGGAAAGGCCAGATCGATCCGCTCGATGCGGTCGGGCACCCGGCGTACGGCCTCGCGGGAGTCGTGCGGGCTGGGATTGACCGGAGTCGGGTCCAGAACCGGGCTCTCGGCGCCAGCGACCAGCGCGGACAGGCACAGTGCAAGCAGACTGTTCATGGGCTCACCGGCAGGGCGGTTGTCCAGTCACCCGTCCAGGAGCGTTCGAAGACCGATTCCAGCTGTCCCGGAACCTGTCCGCCTTCAAGCACCAGCCCCAGGTTGCGGCTGCTGTGGAAATAGTCGCGTTCCCAGTTGGAGCTGCCCAACCAGGCATTCTTCGAGTCGGTGACCATGTACTTGCAGTGCTCCACTCGCGAAAAGGGAATCGCGCCACCCGAATGGGCCGGTACCCGTGAGACGCGCACCTCCACCCCGGGCAGGCTGTCCAGACTGCGCAACCAGGGCAACTGGGTCGGTTTGAGGCTCCAGTCGCTGACCAGCAGGCGCACGCGCAGCTGACGCTGGGCGGCATGGCGCAGGGCGCGGTCGAGGGTGTCCCAGTACTCACCATCCCTGGATTCCAGGCCGTAGGTCAGTACCTGGACATCCACGGATTCTTCGGCTTCCTCGATCAGGCGCACGATCTGGTAGCCATTCCAGAGGCGACGGGTGGGCAGGTATTCGAGAGGCGAACTGACGGGCGTGACCCGCGTGTGGTCGATGACCACGGGGAAGGGATCGGGATACTCGTCCACCAGAGCTTCGGCGGAGGCACGGTCGGGGCTGTCGCAGAGTGCCCAGTCCAGATTGAAGAGGCGCTGGATCCAGCCGCCCGTGAACTCGTCGTCGACCACCAGGCCCAGCTCGTGGATCTGGCTGAGGGCGCGCCAGTCCCAGTTGGCGCTGCCCACATAGGCCCTGCGGGAATCGGCCAGCATGAACTTGGCGTGCTGCACTCCTCCGTCCAGACGCTTCAGGTCCAGGACGGCGGTCTGGATTCCCTTGACCCTGCCCAGCCGGTCAACGGTTTGCGGGTACGTATCGAGGAAGACCCGGTCGACCAGGATGCGCACCGCGACACCGCGCGCCGCGGCCGCCTCGACGGCCTGCAGGACCGGGGTCAGGCTCTGGCGCCCGGCCTCGTTGCCCGGGGGTTCCAGCTCGCCGTCGGCGATGTAGAACTGTTCGATGTCCAGAGTCTCGCGGGCTCCGTTGATCAGCTCGAGCCAGGCGGTCTGGGTCGCGCGCAGGCCGGGCTCGCCGATCCGGGTTTCCAGCGGCACGCTCTCGACCAGTTCCAGGCTGGACGCGAACGCGGGTAGCGACAGGGCGCTCATCAGCAGCCAGGCCCAGAGGCCGGAATACGTCATCAGGTTCCTTCTCCGCCGTCGGCACAGCGGTGCCAGAGAATCAGTGTGTTGCCTGAAGGATCAAGGACCGTGGCGGCCTGGATCGCCCCCGGCTTGGATGCGAGGGCCGGATCCGGTTCTACCAGCAGTTCGCCGCCCTGTTCCACCACCCGGTCAATGGCGGCCGGCAGATCGGGGCAGCAGAAGGAGAGCGCGGGGGCGTCCCCGTACTCCCGGGGAAGCAGGGCGATGCGCAGTTCCCCGAAACTGAGCTGGCAGAAGCGTGGACTTTCCAACCGCACTTCGGCCCCCAGATTGAGGTAGAAATCCCGCGTGCGTTCCATGTCATCCACATAGAGGATCGTTTCAACCAGTTCCATCGCCGTCCCTTTCCTTGTGACGCACCGGCTCCTGCCCGTGGAGCCCGCCGACCGAGGCGCGCAAGGTAGGGATCGGGGCGGGTTGCGACAAAGTCCGCCTCCACACTCGACCCCTCGCGCGGGTCGCGCGGCGGGCAATAAAGCCGGAATCCCTAAGTTGGCGGCCTGCCAGGACGAGGCGTGGGCGGTCCGGGAGTCGCTCTTCCGATCCACGCCCCTCCCGAATCCGCCCGCTGAGAAAGGTGAAGCATGTCCCGATCAAGAATCCGCGCTCTGCTCTGTTCCCTGCTGTTGTCAATCCCCCTGCTCGTCCCGAGGCTGCAGGCGGCCCGCGCGATGGTGGTCTCGGCACATCCGCTGGCCTCGGAAGTCGGCCTGCAGGTCATCGCCGAGGGCGGCAGCGCGGCGGACGCGGCGGTGGCGGCGTTGTGCGTGCTGAATGTGGTGGAACCCCACGCCTCCGGACTGGGCGGTGGCGGCTTCGCCTTGTGGCGGGGCGCGAATGGATACCCCGAGTGCATCGATTACCGCGAAGTCGCACCCGCGGGCCTGGACACCACCGTGTATTACGACCCGGCCGACAGCCTGCACCTCGCGCGGATCGGGGGAGGACCGACGGTGGGCGTGCCCGCGACGGCCCTGGGTCTGCACCGCCTCTGGCAGCGCCACGGACGCCTGCCGATCTCGCGCCTGCTGCAGCCCGCGATCGATCTGGCCCGCCGGGGCTATCCGGTGAGCGAGGCTCTGGCCACCCAGATCACCGAGCACATGGAAGGCATTCTCGAGGACGAGCAACTGAGCACACTGTTCCTCATGGACGGTCTGCCGCCCAGCCCGGGTGACACCCTGCACAACGAGCCGCTGGCGCTTGTGTTCGAAGACCTGGTGCGCCAGGGGCTGGATTCCTTTCCCGCCAGCCAGGGCGCGGCGCTGGCCGCCACGGTGCAGGCCGCGGGTGGCTGGATCACCGCCGCGGACCTCGAGAACTATCAGGTGCTGATCCGTGAGCCGCTGCGCTCAAGTTATCGCGGAATGGAACTGCTCAGTCCGCCGCCGCCCGCCACCGGCGGCCTGGCCCTGATGGAATGCCTCAACATTCTCGAACCCGTGGACCTGAACTCCCTGGATGAGGTCCAGTGGCGACACCTGTTCTGCGAGGCTCACAAGAAGGCCGCCCGTGATCGCAGCGCGCGCGCCGGGGACCCGGCTTTCTACACGACTCCGCTGGATTCGCTGCTGGACAAGACCCTGGCCCGCCGTGTGCTGGACCAGATCCATCCCGATGGAGTACACGGCACCTGGCCCGCCCTGGGCAGTCAGTCCTATGGAGAACGCGCAGCCAGCCTGCCCGTGCACGGCGAGGTCTTTCCGCCCAAGGATCACGGCAACACGACTCACATCAGCATCTGGGACGAGCAGGGCAACCTGCTGAGCCTGACCCAGAGCATCAATTACTTCTTCGGCAGCGGGCTGATCGTCAACGGGTATCTGCTCAACAACCAGATGAGTGATTTCTCCTTCGAGACCGATGACCCGCTCAACCGCCCGGCTCCCGGAAAACGCCCGCGCAGCAGCATGGCGCCGCTGATCGGCCTGCGCGAGGGCCAGCCCGTGCTCTGTCTGGGCACACCCGGTGGGCCGCGGATTCCCGGTGCCATGGAACAGATCCTGATCAATCACATCGATTTCGGCATGAGTCTGCAGCAGGCGATCGACGCCCCGCGCATGCACCCGATGGGCCTGACCCTGGTGCACGAGACCCGGCTGGCGCCGGAGCTCATCGCTGCCCTCGCGGATCTGGGTTACAAGCCCTATCCCTATGGGGACTTCAATTCCTATTTCGGCGGGGCACACGGCATCGCGCGGGCCGCCGACGGCACCCTCGAAGGTGGCGCCGATCCTCGACGCGGTGGCCAGGTGGCCGGGTACGACCGTTGAGCGCCCGGCTGACACACCCTCTCCACCGCTTGCCCCTGGGACTGCTGGCCCTGTTCCTGCTCTCCTCCCTGCCGGCCCGGGCGATCACTCCGGGCGAGGCCGAGCAGGCCGAAGCGCAATGGCTCAAGGCCTGCGCCGTGATCCGCGAGGCCCGTTATCCCAACGGCAGCAAGATCCCCGCCCGTGATACCAGCGGCAGTGGGCTGCTGGGGCACGAGGACGGCGAGCTGACCACCAGTCTGGGCCGGCTGGAATCCAAGCAGGCCACCCTGCAGAGTGGCTGGGTCTGGATCGTGGCCGACCTGGTCAACCAGGCGGGCGTGGCACGCGGCGACTCCGTGGGCATCACCATGACCGGTTCCTTCCCCGCTCTCGACATTGCCGTGTTGATGGTGCTGGAAGCGGGGGGCGTCCACTGGGTGGGCGTGTCCAGTTTCGGGGCCTCCACCTGGGGCGCGAACACGGCCGAAGCAAGCTGGCCCTGGATGGAGCAGCTGCTGCTCGAGAAAGGACTGCTGTCGCACGGCTCCCGCTGGCTCACGCCCGGCGGCTCCAGCGACCGATTCCTGGGCCTGCCGCTGGAGCAGTGTCTGGGCCTGGCCGAGTTGATGCGGGACTTCGACAACTCCTTCCATCCCTCCAGTCTGCAGCAGGCGGTGGAACTGCGCAGGGTCTATTTCGGGCACCCGGCCGCCTATATCAATGTGGGTGGCGGACATGCCGCCATCGGCACCAACGGTTTCGGGCGGCTGGCCCACCCCGGCTTGCTCAACCGCAGCGACGAGCTGCTGGCCGAAGGCCTCAAGGACAGCCGGGGAGTGCCCGGGCTGCTGCAGCACTATCTGGAGGCGGGCACGCCCGTGATCCAGCTGATGGACATCGGCGACCTGGCCACCCGCTGGAACCTGCCGGTGCCGCCCACGGAACTGCATTCACCCCACGTGGACCGTGTCAAGCCGGGTGAGAAATGACCCTCTGGATCCTGCTGGGCATGGTGGCCTGGTTCGCCGCGGTGACATTTCGCTGGAACTGGCCCATCGGGCTGGGGCTGGCCTCGGCGGCCGCTCTCGGGGGGCTGGTGGCGGGGGTGCCGCCCTGGGCGCCCGGTGGTGACGGCCTGCTGCGCCATCTGGTGGAAGGTTCCTTCGTCTACATCGATCCGATCCTGATCATGGCCACGGCCCTGGTGTTCATGAAGGCCATCGAGGCCAGCGGTCTGCTGCCCGCGCTCTCGGTGCGCATCCTGCGCGGACTGGCCCACCGCCCGATGCTGCTGGCGATCCTGATGGGCGCCTTCATCGCCTTTCCGGGCATGCTCACCGGACTCACCACCGCCAGCGTGCTCACCACGGGCGCGATCGCCGCCCCTCCCCTGATGAAACTGGGGCTCGACCGGCGGCGCACGGGAGCGTTCATCGCGATCTGCGCGATCATCGGAATGGTGGCACCTCCGATCAACCTGCCCGTGATGATCATTGGCGGCGGGGTGGACATGCCCTACATCGGCTTCACCGTTCCGCTGCTGGTGCTGACCCTGCCGACCCTGGTGTTCACGGCGCTCTTCCTGGCCTGGCCGAGCCTCCGCAAGGGCGATGCCCGGGCTGTGCTCGCCGGACTCGACGATGGTCCCTGGCAGCGTCACGGAGTGAAACTGTTGTTGCCCCTGCTGTTGGTGCTGGTGCTGATGAGCGCCCCTCAGCTCTTCCCGGGGCGTGTGCCCTCGCTGGGACTGCCGCTGGTGTTCCTGCTGGGCGCCCTGCTGGCCATGGTCACGGGCGACCGAGTGCGGCTCGTGGACTGTGCCTCGGCGGCCGTGCGACAGGCCCTGCCCGTGATGGCGATTCTGGTGGGCGTGGGCTGTTTCATCCAGGTGATGACTCTCACGGGCATGCGTGGCGAGCTGGTGCTGAGTTGCCTGGAACTGCCCCACTGGCTGCTCTTCGTGAGCATGCTCTTCGCCCTCCCGATGTTCGGTGCGGTCAGCGCCTTCGGCAGCGCCAGCGTGCTGGGTGTGCCCTTCCTGCTGGCCCTGCTGGGCCGCCCCGAATTGTGGGTGGCCGCCGGGCTGTCCATGCTGGCGGCCCTGGGCGACCTGATGCCCCCCACGGCCCTTTCGGGCATTTTCGCGGCCCAGGTGGTGGGCGAAGAAAAGTACACGCGCGTGCTGCGCCATTGCCTGGTGCCCGCGTTGCTGCTGGCGGGCTGGGGTCTGGCGACGATCCTGTTCGCCGCCCAGTTTGCCGCCGTGTTCACCCCGGCACCCTGATGGAGGTCCCGTGCTGTTCGTGATCTACCTCTGCATCACCGGCCTGCTCTGCGCGCTGATCGTGCGCGAGCTGCTGCGCTCGCGCGATTGGCGCGAGCAGGGCGTGGCCGCCCTGGTGCTGGTCCCCCTCCTGCTGCGCGTGTTGCTGATCAAATGAGCTCGCAGTCCACATCGCGGGGCGCGCGCATGCGTGGCCCCCTGCTGCTGCTGGCCAGTCTGCTGGTCTGCCTGCTGGCCGGTCGTGATTTCCTGCTGCAGAGACACGCGGAAGCCCTGGTGGCGGGGCCGGGCGTCTGTGAGTCCAGGGTGCTGAGTGACTGGTTCAGCCCGCTCGCCGGCGGACGCGGTGACACCGAAGTCTTTCTGCTGGCTGCCTCCGAGGAAGATGATGGTGGGCCGCGAGTGCTGGTGCTGGGCGGCGTGCATCCCAACGAACCCGCCGGTTATCTGGCGGCCGTGCTGCTGGTCGAAAACCTGCAGGTGGACACAGGCAGGCTCTGGGTGATTCCCCGGTCCAACGCCAGTGCCTTCAGCGCCACCGAACCCCAGGAAGGCCATCCCCAGCACTACACGCTGGCGGCCCGCGATGGCAGCCCGCGCGAGTTCCGCCTGGGCAGTCGCCTGACCAATCCGCTGGACCAGTGGCCCGACCCCGAGATCACCGTGCATCACCCCAGCGGGCAGAAGCTCTCGGGCAACGAGACCCGCAACCTGAACCGCTGTTTTCCCGGACGCCCCGGGGGCAGTCACACCGAACAGGTGGCCTGGGCGATCAGCCAGCTGATCGAGCGCGAACGCATCGAACTGGTGATCGACCTGCACGAAGCCTCACTCGAGTATCCGGTGATCAATGCCATCGTCTGCCACGAACGCGCCTCGGAGATCGCCGGAGCGGCCCTCTTCGGACTGGAAATGGATGGTTTCGAGTTCAATCTGGAACCTTCGCCAAAGAATCTGCACGGACTGAGCCACCGCGAACTGGGCGACCGCTTCGACGGGCTCTACGCCCTGCTGATGGAAACCGCGAACCCGATCCAGGGCCGCCTGCGCGGCCGGACCCAGGTCTCGCAGATCATCGAGGGCACCGACGCCTGTTACCTGCGCGCCCAGGCCATCGGCATGAACCGCGTCCCATTCACGGCCGACGGGATTCCCCTGCGCCTGCGGGTGGCCAGGCATCTGGCCGGGTTCCGGGAGCTGCTCGCCGGCCTGACCTGGACCGACCCCGACCGTGAGATGCTCTTCCGCGGCCTGCCCGACAAGGACACCCTGCTGGAACAGGGTCTCGCCCCCTTTCTGAATCCTGCTGTCCGCTGAGCCTTTCGCCAGGGCCGTGAATCCTGCCAGCTTCTCGCCACACAAGGGACTTCCCCCACGCTGCCGTGTGATCCGCAGCTTCCTGTCTTCCCCGGCTGACGCGGCTCAAACATTCCTTTCTCCACTCCATCAAGACGGTCCGGCAGCATCCGATACAGACGCTTGACAGATCTCAGTGGCTGCCAACATCATTGTCCCGTACAAGCAAAGGCCCAAGACATGAACTCCTCGATGACCCTGCGCACCCGTCTGGTCGGGCTCTTTCTGATTCTCGGCCTGGTGCCGCTGGTGATCTTCGCGATCCTGCTCACCAAACAGGCCGGCCTGGCTCTCAACCAGACCTCCGGCGAGGCCATGGAGGCCGTGGCCACCCAGACGATCTCCTCCATCGAAAAGCAACTGGCGGAACGTTATGGCCAGGTCCAGTCCTTCGCCAGCACCACGAAACTGCTGCCCGAACAGATCCCCAATCTGCCCAACAGCATGAACATCTACGTGGGCGCGTACTACATATATGACCTCATGCTGGCCCTCGATCCGGAGGGCAAGGTGCTGGCCGCGAACACCAAGGACCAGGCAGGCAAGCCCGTGGACAGCTCTTCCCTGCTGGGCACCAACATGGCCGACCAGGCCTTCTTCAGGGAGTGCATGTCCGGCTCGATCGGCGTGGGCCAGACCTGGTACGAGGATGTGAACCGCTTCCCCGAAGTGGCGGAGGCGCTCGGAGGATCGCCGATGAACCTGCGTTTCGCCGCGCCGATCCGATCCCTTGAGGGAGACCCGATTGGAGTATGGGTCGCGTACATCAGTTGGGACCGTACGGCTGCCGAACATATCCGTGGGGTTCAGGCGGATTTCGAGCGCGATGGCAAGGCGTCCTTCGAGTGCAACCTGCTGCGGGCCGATGGCATGCTGATCCAGGACAAGGACCCGGCTCGCATCCTGAGTGTCAATCTGAAGGACGCGGGATTGCGCGCCGCCCTGAAGATCGCCGATCACGAAGATGGCTACATCATCGAAGAACACCAGCGCACACACCTTCCCCAGATCAATGGCTACGCGGTCAGCAAGGGTGTACACGGCCGCAAGCTCTTCGACTGGGGTGTGCTGGCCCGGATCAACGTGGCCGAGGCCAACGAGAAGATGGCCACGATGAAACACGCCAGCATCACCCTGATCGTGATCTTCGGTGTGATCCTGCTGGTGGCCGCCTGGCTGGTGGGCAGCAGCATCTCGAAGCCTGTGCAGAAGACCGCCGAGCTGCTGGATCGCGTGGCTGATGGACAGCTGGACGAGACTCTCAACATCAAGCGCAAGGACGAGCTGGGCCGGATGGCCACGTCACTCAACCGCACCATCGAGGTGCTGCGCGAGGCCGAGGCCTTGCGCCAGGCCAATGCGGGCCAGCAGCGCGAGATGCTGCGAGTGCGCGCCATGGTGCAGAACAGCACGCTGGCGATGCTTTATGTGGACACGGACAACACGATCCGCTACTCCAACCCGGCCGCGCTCACTCTTCTGCAGAAGACGGGCGACATTTCGGCGGACAGCCTGGACAACGGGCGCCTGGACAAGGTGCTGCCCATGGGCCGCACCCTCGTGGAACAGGGCACACATTCGGCCAACCTGCCCTGGACGGGGACCTTGCCGCTCAAGGACAGCCAGCTCTCCTTCAGCCTGGACGAGATCGTGGACGAGAAGAAGGAACGCCAGGGACTCTGCATCTCGATCGAAGACATCACCGAGCAGCTCGCCAACGAGCAGCGTGTGCGCACGGCCGCTGAGCGCGAACGCCAGGAAGCCGCCGAACTGCAGCGCAAGGTGGACCAGCTGCTCACCACCGTGAGCGCGGCCGCCGCCGGTGACCTGACCCAGGAAGTGCCGATCACGGGCAGCGACGCCATCGGCCAGGTGGGAACGGCACTCAACGGCTTCTTCCATTCGATGAGGACCAGCATTTCCACCATCGGAACCAACCTGAGCCAGCTCCAGGACAGCAGTTCCTTGCTGGGCTCGATCAGCGCCGAAATGAATACAAGTGCCGAGGCCACCAACCAGAAGGCCGTTGAGGTGGCCAACACCACCCAGCAGATCAGCGGCAACATGCAGACCAGTGCCACGGGCGCCGAAGAGATGGGAGCGTCGATCCGCGAGATCAGCCGCAACACGGCGGAAGCCGCCAAGGTGGCCGCCGCGGCCGTGCAGCTGGCTCAGTCCACGGGCGCGGCGATGAGCCAGCTCAACATCAGCTCCGAGGAAATCGGCGAGGTGGTGAAGGTGATCAGCGGCATCGCCGAACAGACCAACCTGCTGGCGCTGAACGCCACCATCGAGGCGGCACGCGCCGGGGCCGCGGGCAAGGGCTTCGCCGTGGTGGCCAACGAAGTCAAGGAACTGGCCAAGGAAAGTGCCAGAGCCACCGAAAACATCAGCCTGAAGATCGCCACGATCCAGGAGAACACGGGCCGCGCCGTGACCTCGATCGAGCAGATCACCAGCATCATCGACAAGATCAACGACCTGCAGAATTCGATCGCCAGCGCCGTGGAAGAACAGAGCGTGACCACGGGCGAGATCACGCGCAGCGTGCACGAAGCCGCCACCGGCTCGCACCAGATCGTTGAGAACATGGAACAGCTGGGCGTGGTGGCCCAGGCCTCCAACCGGGGCGCCACCAGCACGGCCGACGCCGTGGAACACCTGAACAGGATCGCCGAGGACATGGGAGAACTGATGCGGCGCTTCCACGTGTGATCCAGCATCATCCGCACACAGAAAAGGCGGGCCCGCGAGGGTCCGCCTTTCTGTTTCACGGTTGTCCCGTTCGTGCGTCGATTCAGGCGCTCAGTGAGTGCCGGCTGTCAGGATCGCCTCGCGGCAAGGGTCCAGATCCCCACCCAGTTCACGCATCTGCTTCATGACCCGTCCTTCGGAATCCAGCACACTGATCACGCTGGCGTGGGAAAAGTTGCCCGCCGCATCTTTCTGGTACGGCACATCGAGCACAACCGACAGTGCGCGCACGTCTTCCGGCTGGCCATGCAGCAGTGTCCAATGGGCAGGATCCAGTCCCTGCGCCCGAGCATAGGCCTTGAGTGTGGCCGGATCATCGCGCGCGCTGTCGAAGCTGATGAGCACGAATCCCGGGCGTGCCGTCATTGTGCTCTGCTCCAGTTCCCGCAGCTGCTGCAGGATCCGCGGGCAGGCGTACTGGCAATGGGTGAAGATCATGGCCACGACCCGCACCTCGCCGGCCAGATCGCTCAAGTGCATCTCGTGACCGTTCTGATCCTGCCACACGGACTGCATCCGGTAGAGTGAGGTTTCGGGCAGGGCGTTCCGGCTGGCGGTCGGGGGGGCCGCCGCGCAGCAGGCGTGTGGCGGAGTCGCGGCTTCCTTGGTCGGCGGTGCCGGCGGGGCCGCACCCAGCAGCAACAGCAGTGGCAACAGCGACAACAGGGTCCACCCGGACCCTTGGTGACAAAGGCGTTGGGTCATGGTCTCCTCACTTTGTATCCGCTGACGTCGGGGAAAGGGGATCCCGGGCGCAGCGGAATCCCAGGCTGGATACACAATCCTTGCCCGAGAGCCCACTGCGGAAGGCGTAGCGCATGAAGGCGGCGTAGTCGTTGCGATCCGTCGCCTGCTGGGCGCCGCCCGCACAGAAGAAGCGGCGATCCACGTCCCCATCGGCGCGGGACTCGCCCGTGATCAGGGCAGAATTGAAGTCCTCGACCCACTCCCAGACCAGCCCGTGCAGATCCCAGACCCCCCGGGCGTCCGCTGCGGTCGAGCCGATCGATGGCAATGGCAGATGTGTCGGGTGTCCATACCAGTCCAGGATCCGCTGGCTCACACCGGGGTCCGGGTGCCCGTTGCCGGCTCCCGCGGCATACTCCCACTCCGCCGTGGTCGGCAGGCGCTTTCCGCGCCACTCGGAATAGGCTCTGGCCGCGAACCAGGAGATCTGTGTCACGGGACTGTTGCGCAATTCCAGGGAATCGGGTCCCAGTTGCAGATCCCCGGACCAGAGGGCCAGATAGCCCGGACCGGCGAACAGGGCCGGAACGCGAGACCGGCGCCATTCCGGACGGGCCTCGACGAATTCCAGAAACTGCGCGTGTGTCACGGGAAAGCGATCCAGATCGAAGGCGTTCACATGGCAAGCGGGATCCTCTTCCCCACCGACGTACAGCGGCAGGTAGGATCCGCTCGGAATGCGGACCATGTCCGCCGCACGCGTGGCAGCGGCGGCGGACAGGGCCAGACCCAGAATCAGGCTGATGACAAGCCGTTTCATTTGCGCTCGGCCGCGACCTGGGCCGGCTCGACCCGGCCACCCGTGTTGCCCCAGGAGTGCAGCACATAGGTCAGTACGCTGGAGATCTCTTCGTCGTTGAGGTTCAGGGCCGGCATCACACCGTTGAATGTCTGCCCATTGACGGTCAGTGGCCCCTGAAGCCCGTGCAGAATCGCCCGGACACCGCGCATCGGATCCGCCTGCAGATAATCGGAACCGGCCAGGGGTGGGAAGGCCCCGGGGATTCCCTTGCCATCCAGCTGGTGACAGGCGGCGCAGTTCAGAACGAAGATCCGCTGCCCTTCGGCGATACGCTCGTCCAGGCTCAGGGGATGGTCCCGCACCGGAGAACTCTCAGCCGTGAGTTTCTGCAGCGCCCCGCCTTCGGGCAGATAGACTTCTTCGGACTGCAGCCCCGAATAGATCTGGGGATCCTCGTCGCCCTCCACCTTGAGCATGCCCAGCGCGCCCTTGTTGAAGGCCCGGAAGATGGCGTGATCCACCAGCAGGAACGTACCCGGTACGTCCACCTTGAATTCGACTTGGGCCGCTCCACCGGGTGGAACCAGTGTGGTCTGCACATCGTGCTGGTCGGCCACCGTACCTCCCATGGTGTGCACCAGGTCAAAGATCTCGCCGATCACATGGAATGAAGAGACCAGATTGGGTCCGCCGTTGCCCACGTAAAGGCGCACGGTCTCACCCGTGCGCGCGCGCAGTGCATGCTCATCGTTCAGGGCACCCACGGCCCCGTTGAAGACGACGTAGTCCGGGTCCTCGTGCAGGGCTTTTGCCATGTCGAATGGCTGCAGTCCCGGTTGACCGAACGTTCCCGCCGTATAGAACTCTCCCTGCATCACATAGTATTCGTGATCCACGGGCGGCAGGCCTTCCTCGGGCTCCACAAGGATCAGGCCGTACATTCCGTTGGCGATGTGCATGCCCACGGGTGCCGTGGCGCAGTGGTAGACGAACAGGCCGGGGTTCAGCACCCGAAAGGTGAAGGTCGAGGTCTTTCCCGGGGGGGTGAAGGAAGAGGTTGCCCCGCCCCCCGGCCCGGTCACGGCGTGCATGTCGATGTTGTGGGGCATCTTGTTGTCGGGGTGATTGCTCAGGTGGAATTCCACCTCGTCGTTCTGGCGCAGCCGCAGCATCGGGCCGGGCACGGTGCCACCGAAGGTCCAGAACGTATACTCCACACCATCAGCCAGCTTGCCTTCGAACTCCTTCACTTCAAGATGCACGATCACCTTGGTCGGATGATCCCGGGCGATCGGTGGCGGTACATCGGGGGCGTGCGCCAGCACGGCCTCTTCCTGCCCGCTCAACGCGGCCCGCTCCACGGGGCTCAGCCCCCAGCCCTCCCGACCGTCTTCTCCCTTGTGGCCGGATTCGCACCCTGCGGACAGCAGCAGGAGCACGGCGGCTCCCAGACAGGGCAGAATCGTGTGCATGGGTCGCCTTGGCATGTCTGTTCCTCCTGTTCGGATCCAGGCTCTTGGATCCCTGGATTCCAGCCACCAGATTTTGGCGTCGAAGGCTGGGTTCGATCACTTGCTTGCAAGTAAGCACTTACTTACATTTGGCGCAATGGAAAAAACACCACGAAAAAGCGGCCAGGCCCGCCGTGAAGAAATTGCCCGGGCCGTGCTTGAGATTCTGGGCGAACAGGGCATCGCCGCCGTGACCACACGGAATCTGGCCCAGCGCGTCGGCCTGACCACCGGAGCGCTGTTCCGCCACTTTCCCACCACGGAAGCCATGCTCTGCGAAGCGGTTCGGGTGGCCAGGGCCCAGGTCGATGCCACGTTTCCCGATCCGGGCCTGCCGCCCCTGCGCAGGGTGCTGACTCTGGCCCGGGCGCGCGTCGCCCTGATGGGCGGCAGTCCCGGTGTGGCCTGGCTCTTCCGCTCCGAACAGGCCCGGCAAAGCCTGCCCGAGGAATGTGTCGACCAGCTGCAGGAGCTCTCGATCCGGTCACGCGGCTACCTGCTGGACGCTCTGCGTGAGGGGGTGACGAACGGCAGCATCCGACCGGACATTCCCGCGGAGGACCTGCTGGTCCCCGTGCTGGGAACCATCCACGCGCTGATCGGAATGCGCGGAATCCACGACTCACCCGTGAATGGGCAGGGTCAGACCACCGAACGGGTTCTGGCGGCCCTCGAACTCATGCTGTCACCGCCCTCGCCCGTGGCTCACGATTGACGCATCGCAACCAAGGAACCGGAGGACCCATGACATTGGAACAAGGAATCAAAGTCGGCGTGCTGGCGGCCAAGCACCCTCTGAGCACACGCGTCTTCGCCCGGCATCAGATCGACTTCTGCTGCGGAGGGGGGCAGCCACTGGACCGTGTCTGCCGGGAGAAGGGACTGGACCCTGACCGGATTCTGGCGGAAATCACCCGGGAGCTGGAGGGCCCGACCGAGTCCCCCACGAGCTGGCTCAGGGCTCCGTTGCCGGATCTGGTCTCGCACATCCTGAACCAGCATCATGAGCCGCTGGTCGAAGAATTGCCCCGCCTGGAAGGCATGGCCCGCAAGGTGCTGGCCGTACACGGGGAAAAGGATCCGGAGCGTCTGGAAGAACTCCTCACGGTATTCATCGCCCTGCGCCAGGACCTGGAACAGCACATGCGCGAGGAAGAGACGGCGCTATTTCCCCTGATCCTGGCCGGCAGAGCACCCGGCATGGAGATGCTGGACGGCATGCGGGAGGAACATGAAGCGGTGGGACACATGCTGGCGAGGCTGAATCAGCTGACCGACGGCTACCGGGTCCCCGCGGCCGCCTGCAACACCTGGCGCGCCCTCTGGCATGGCCTGGCCGCGCTGGAACCGTCGCTGCACGAACACATCCACCTGGAGAACAACATCCTCTTTCCCCGCGCGATCGCCGAGGCTCACTGAGCCGCCGCAAGGTGGACATCTCGCCACAGGATGACTGAAACACGCACCGCCCGGCCAGTGGCCGGGCGGTGCGTCGTTTTGAGAAATGGGATGTGGAGTCCGCTGGCACTCCGCAGGGTGGGCATGGGTCGCAGGCCGCGCCCACCTTCCAAAGCATCGCGCAATCCAGGCAGTGACCGAGCGCCGCGGAACTTGCAACAGAAGTGCATCTCATCGCCATCCTGAACCACGACCTCGCGCAGTTCGCGCGCACGCACATCGTAGGGTGGGCAAAGGCCGCAGGCCGTGCCCACCTTCCTCACCCACATCAAGGATCCTTCCCGACTCCACCAGGAACCTGTCTCTGCAACATTCCCTGTCCCCAACCAGGCGGGTGCCAGCCTTTGGCCATCGCTCGTCGCACTGTGCTCCAGGGCCACTCCTCCGGCGCTCGACACACTCCATGCTTCACTGGATTGAAGTGCACATACTCAATGATCGCTTCGGTCGCTGCATCGTCGTCAATCAGATGCTCCCAGTAACGACGTTGCCAGACACCTTTCTCACGACGCCGTGTCATTGACTGCGTCACCCGCCCGGCAAGGCATCCGCGACTGAAACTGTGCTTTATTTTTCGCCACCTGAGCGGATAGTCATGATCATCGGCAGGAAGTCGCCAGACCGCATGCAAGTGGTCAGGCAGGATCACCAGTGCAAGTGTCTCGAATGGGTGATTGAGGCGGACCGTGCGATATCCGCTGCAGAATCTCCGGACTGCGGCCGGTGATTCAAGCCAGGGATATCTGTCATGTGTCACCAAAGTGAAGAAGTAGAGACCCCCTGGAACACGCGTTCGACGAAAATTCAATGAAGCGCCTCGGGTTCTGATACGTCAACGCTACAGAACGACTTCATCCAATACATGTTCCGAAGGATCTTGAGGAGACGAGAGAACGAAAAGAGTGGTGTCAGGTTTTCGCCACACTTTCGATGTATCGAGTGGTGAAATTCAGGGAGATGGGAAGGCCAGTAGTCCTTGCCAATCCTCCGGGCAGGCCGGGGGGTGATGGGCACGGCCTTCGGCCTTTGCCCATCCTACCGTGGTGCTCCAGATTGTGGGTGCTGGGCAGGGCCGTTGGCCTTTACCCATCCAGCGGCGCAACGAAGGTCCGGATCGACTCTCAGACGTTGAAGCGGAAGTGCATCACGTCGCCGTCCTGGACCTCGTAGTCACGCCCTTCGACGCGCAGGCAGCCCGCGCTGCGGCAGGCGCTCTCGGTTCCGTGTTTGACATAATCATCAAAGGCGATCACTTCGGCACGGATGAAGCCCTTCTCGAAATCGCTGTGGATCACACCCGCGGCCATGGGGGCCTTCCAGCCCTTGTGGATGGTCCAGGCGCGCACTTCCTTCTCGCCGGCAGTGAAGTAGCTGATCAGACCCAGACTGGCGAAGCCGATGCTCAGCAGCTGCTCCAGCCCGGTCTCCTCCACCCCGTAGGCGGCCAGCAGCTCGACGCGCTCCTCGTCGCTCACGCCCGCCAACTCCTCTTCGGCGCGGGCGCAGACACGCACGACCGCATGGCCATGGGCGGCAGCATAGTCGCGCAGACTCTGCACCATGCTGTTGTCGCCGTGCAGTCCGGCCTCGTCCACATTGGCGCAGTAGATCACGGGCTTGGCGCTCATCAGCCCCAGCCCGCGCACGGTGGCCGCCAGTTCCTCCTGCTCCCTCAGCGCGGGCCAGCTCACGGCGGGTTTGCCGGTTTCCAGGTGGGCCACCAGCCCCTGCAGGCCCTCGAGGGTCTTCGCAGCGGCCTTGTCGTTCTTCGCTTCCCGGGTCAGGCGCTGGATCCGGGATTCCAGAGTCTGCAGGTCGGCCAGGATCAGTTCGGTCTCGATGACTTCCACGTCGCGCACCGGATCCACGCTGCCGTCCACGTGCACCACGTCATCGTCCTCGAAACAGCGGACCACGTGCAGGATGGTATCGGTCTCGCGGATATTGCCCAGGAACTTGTTGCCCAGACCTTCCCCGCGGCTGGCACCCTTGACCAGTCCGGCGATGTCGCAGAAGTCGATGGTGTTGTAGAGCACGCGCTGCGGCCTGACCAGTTCGGCCAGCTTGTCGGCCCGCTTGTCGGGCACCGGGACGATGGCCTTGTTGGGCTCGATGGTGCAGAAGGGATAGTTCGCCGATTCCGCATTCTGGGCGCGGGTCAGAGCGTTGAACAGTGTGGACTTGCCGACATTGGGCAGTCCGACGATACCGATGCTGAGGCCCATGGGGGCATTCCTCCGGGTTGCAAAGGCGCTGAAGGTAGGCAAATCGGCTCGAATCGGCCCGCTCCTCGCGGCGCAACAGGGGCGAAAGCAGCTTGGGCGATCCGCCTTTTCTATCTTGCACGCCTGATTCATCGGCCGCCCATGCGGCCCCCCAGTCAAGGATGCTGCCCCATGTCCAGCAATACCCTGCAGGACCCCGTGATCGAGAAGCTGCGCGGCCTGGTCCCCGAGATCGAACTGGCCAGCCGCGCCGAAGTTGTGCACGAGATCGAGGCGCTCAAGATCCAGCGCCAGGCCCTGATCCTGGGGCACAACTACATGGAACCGGCCCTCTTCAACACGGTGCCGGACATCACGGGCGACAGCCTGGAACTGTGCCGCAAGGCCGCCGAAACCACCGCCCCGGTGATCGTGTTCTGCGGCGTGCGATTCATGGCCGAGACGGCCAAGATCCTCAACCCGGAACGCACCGTGCTGTTGCCCGCGCAGGTGGCGGGCTGCTCGCTGGCCGCCAGCATCACGGCCGAGGATGTGCGTCAGCTGCGTCGTCGCTACCCGGGCGTACCTATCGTGGCCTATATCAATACCTACGCCGAGGTCAAGGCCGAGGTGGACATCTGCTGCACTTCAGGCAACGCCGCGCGGGTGGTGGAAAGTCTGGCCGGCGACACGGTGATCTTC
The DNA here is from genome assembly GCA_020634015.1 of Candidatus Delongbacteria bacterium. Taxonomy (NCBI): domain Bacteria; phylum Candidatus Delongiibacteriota; species Candidatus Delongbacteria bacterium. Next base: position 173,702 of record JACKCN010000007.1, read on the forward strand.
CTGCCCGACGAATACCTGGCCCGCAACGTGGCCCGTGATACCGGCCGACACGTGATCCTGCCCGTGATGCACGACTCGGCCGATGGCCCGGCCTTCCCGCCCGACACCGACATCGAGCGGGTGATGATCGGCTGGCGCGGGCGCTGCGAGGTGCACGAGCAGTTCAGCGTGGCCGATATCGAGATGGTGCGCGCCCAGTTCCCCAACACCCGCATCCTGGCCCACCCCGAATGCAGCCCCGAGGTGACTCTGGCCTCCGACTTCTCCGGCAGTACCAGCGAGATGACCGCGTACGTGCGCGAGACCGAGGCCGAGAGCTTCCTGCTGCTGACCGAGTGCTCGATGAGCGACAACATCGCCGCGGCCAACCCGCACAAGAAAATGCTGGGGCTGTGCTCGGTGCGCTGCCCGCACATGAACGAGATCCGGCTGGAAGACGTGCGCGACTCGCTGATCCACATGCGGCAGGAGATTTTCGTGCCGGAAGACATTCGCGTGCGCGCCCTGCGCTCCGTGACCCGCATGCTGGAACTGTAGCCCTGATCCGCTTTCTGTGTCGCATCGCATGGGAGTGAGCATGAACCGCATCGACTGTCCCGTGCTGATCCTGGGCTGCGGCATCGCCGGCAGCACGGCGGCCCTGCAACTGGCCGACGCGGGCATTCGGGTCACCGTGGTCACCCGGGCCTCGCTGCCCGAGGAAAGCAACACCTACCACGCCCAGGGCGGCATCATCTATGAGGGCGACGACGACTCGCCCGAGCTTTTGCAGGAAGATCTGCTGCGCGCGGGCGACGGCGTCAACAACCCGCTGGCGGCCAGACTGCTGGCCGAAGAAGGCCCCCGCCGTGTACGCCAGGTGCTGATCGACCGGGTGGGCGTGCCCTTCGACCGTGGCCCCGACGGCGACCTGGCCCGCATCCGCGAGGCGGCCCATTCCAGCGTGCGCATCCTGCATGTGGGCGACAGCACCGGCCGTTCCATCGAAGTAGCCCTGCTCAACGCGATCCGCGAGCACCCCAATGTGACCCTGCTGACCCGGCGCACCGCCGTGGACCTGCTGACCCCCGCCCATCACAGTCTGAACCCGCGCGATGTCTACGAACCCCTGAGCTGCTGCGGCGCCTATGTGCTCGATCACGCCAGCGGCCGCGTGGACACGATTCTGGCCGCTACCACGGTACTCGCCACGGGCGGACTGGGCCAGGTTTACCTGCGCACCACCAACCCAGAGGGCTCGCGCGGGGACGGTCTGGCGATGGCCAACCGCGCTGGCGCCCGCGTGGTCAACTGCGAGTACGTGCAGTTTCACCCCACGGCCCTGTACCACGACGGCAAGGCGCGCTTCCTGATTTCCGAGGCGGTGCGCGGCGCGGGCGCGAAACTGATCAACCGCGACGGCGAAGCCTTCATGGCCCGCCATTCTCCCCAGTGGAAGGACCTGGCCCCCCGCGACGAAGTGGCCCGCGGCATCCACCGCGAGATGATCGCCAGCGGCAGCACGAATGTCTGGCTGGATCTGGCCTCGGCCCTGCCCGCCGCCGAGATCCGCACCCGCTTTCCGATGATTCACAAACGCTGCCTGGAAGTGGGCGTGGACATCACGAGCCAGCCGATCCCCGTGGTGCCCGCCGCCCACTACTTCTGCGGCGGTGTCTGGACCGATCTGGAAGGCCGCACCAGCATCGAGCGACTGTACGCCGTGGGCGAAGTGGCCTGCACGGGCCTGCACGGCGCCAACCGCCTGGGCAGCGCCTCGATTCTGGAAGGCCTGGTCTGGGGCTGCCGGGTGGCCGAGCACATCGAAGCCCGCAAGGACACACCGGCCCCCGTCGAGGTGGCCGACTGGGAAGGCCCCGGCGAGAACGAGCCCGACCCCGCCCTCGTGCTGCAGGACATGAATTCGATCCGCCACATGATGTGGAACTACGTCAGCGTGGTGCGCACTACTCCCCGCCTGCGCCGCGCCCTGCGCCACCTGCGCACCCTTGAAACCGAGATCGAAAGCTTCTACCGCCGCTCCCGCATCTCCGACACCCTGATCGGCCTGCGCAACGCCGTGCGCAGCTCAGTCCTGATCACGGCCGCCGCGCTGGCGAATCGAAAGTCGATGGGGTGTCATTACCGGGAATAGTCGCCGATATGATCGCCAAGGATGACCGCAAGGGAACAGGATCGACCGTTGCGAAATGACTTCTCGCATCCGGAGCTTCGCCGCCGCGTGCGTGTGCTGCGGATCTTTCCAAACTGGGCCTGTTGCCTGCGGCTGGTCTCGGCTCTGGCGATGGAGTTCGACGAGGATTGGCAGACCGACCGGCGCTGTCTCAACATGGCGCCATCGGCCGAATCCGAAGAAACGGGCTGGAAGAACGCCGGCTGAAGTATAAAAGATTTCCGACTGGACTCGCGCCAGGGTCATCGGTGGGTGCAAGGGCCGTGACAAGGCGAGGCATCTGCTTCATGCAGCTGCTGGCCCGCCTGGATGTCACACAGGTCGTTCGCGCATTTCCCGTTGGATCTCCATGAGCTCTTCCATGCTCATATCAGTATCGATCCCGTCGACATCAAGTGGTGACTCATTGATCTTCATCGGACGAATGGTGAACAATTGACCATCTTTCCTTCGCACAAGCACTTCGCCATCCAATTGGGCGCGATCCAGAAGAGAAGCAAGCTTTTGTCGCGCTTCAGAATATGTGTACGTGATCATTGATCAATCTCCAATACTTTGACGTCTGCCTGCCTTGCCTTGCCTTGGCGACCAGCCCGCCGTCCCGAGTCAATAGTGGCGTCCGAGTGGGTTGGTGGGCACGCTGCGCTTTGCCCACCCTACGGGGGATCACAAACCAAACTTCTGTTCAGGAGGCCCAGTTGATTCTGGGTTTCTTCTTCGTGAGAGCGCACTCGCGCAGGAAAAGGTTGATCAGTGTCTGGTAGGGAATGCCGGATTCCTCGGCGAGCTGCTTGAAATAGATGATGATCTCCGGCTCCAGCCGGATGGTGACCGATGTCTTGAGCTTCCTGGCGTAGGGATTGGGCTTGGCAGCACTGAAATCGTATTCATCTTTCATGGTCGTACACCCTTCGCGTAGAATCGGGTCTCATTGCGGGTGGCCTTGCGGGCCGAAATGATCCGGATGTGATGCTCGTCTTCCCGGTAGCAGTGGCACACGACCAGCAGCCGCAGGGTTACGCTCATTCCCAGCAGGATGAAGCGATCCTCCTCCCTGGAATGCTCGGGGTCCGCAATCAACAGAGCCCGTTCATCCGAGAAGGCAGTCTTCGCCTCCTCGAAGGAAATGCCGTGCTTGCGCTGATTGGACCTCGCCTTCGGCTCGTCCCAGCTGAATTGAATCGTCTCCACCGCGGACAGTAACAAGTTTACAGTGTATGTACAAACCAAAAGTCCTGATCCCTGGAACCTGATGACTTCAAGAGTCCAGGCTCTCAAGGCAATGCCTCAGGGCTCACTGGTTGCGGTCCCGGAATTCTGGCCGATTCGCGCCCGCCCGTGGATTCCCCACGGGCTATGATGTGTGACGCCCCGTTCGGGGCTTGGCTGGAGAGAGTGTGCGTTGGCGTCCGAGTGGGTGGGTGGGCATGCTGCGCTTTTCCTGCCTCGCGGGTCGGTGATGGAGACATGGACTCTGGCCGGAATCATCAACATGGCCAGGTCCCCATTGTGTCGGGCATCCGCGTCCGCCCGTGGATTCCCCACGGGCTATGATGTGTGATGCCCTGTCAGGGGCTTGGCTGGGAAGGTGTGCGTGGCGTCCGAGTGGGTGGGTGGGCGCGCTGCGCTTTGCCTGCCCTCGATGGTGATGGAGACATGGACTCTGGCCGGAATCATCAACATGGCCAGGTCCCCATTGTGTCGGGCGTCCGCATCCGCCCGTGGATTCCCCACGGGCTATGATGTATGACGCCCCGTTCGGGGCTTGGCTGGGGTGAGTGTGCGTTGGCGTCCGAGTGGGTTGGTGGGCACGCTGCGCTTTGCCCACCCTACGAATGGGTGACGGTTTCATCGACTGTCGCCCTGACCATCCTCCTGCAGGATTCCCATTGTGTCGGGCATCCGCGCCCGCCCGTGGATTCCCCACGGGCTAAGGATGTATGATGCCCCGTTCGGGGCTTGGCTGGGGTGAGTGTGCGTTGGCCTCCAATTTGGTTGGTGGGCACGCTGCGCTTTGCCCACCCTACGAATGGGTCGGTTATGGCTGGCCCTGACCATCCTCATGCAGGATTCCCATTGTGTCGGGCATTCGCGCCCGCCCGTGGATTCCCCACGGGCTATGGATGTGTGATGCCCTGTTCGGGGCTTGGTGGGGAGATTGTGCGTGGCCAAGCACATCGCTTCCCTGGCACGGGGAACACGAGCGTGATGGGATCAGCCTTCGCAGGGATGAATCGCGAGTCGCGCGAGTGCCCCATCCCCAAAGCGAACGCTGGGCTTCAACGCTGCGCGAGGGAAAAGCCTGGCGTTCGCCCCGCAGCGCGAACATGGCTGACATGAACACGAGTACGGATGCCGTCCATTTCAGATCAATCCCCAACTATGCGGTGACGCCGGTGGCGGAACCATCGAGACGGAACGGTCGGGCATGAGTGTGGGCCGCCGCGCTTGGTCGCCGGACCGCATCGCGGGCCAAGTTTGCGCGGCGCGAGGCCTGCGAAGAGGGTCTTTCTTTGGTTCCACCTTGCTTTGGACCCGTCCAAAGAAAGGTGGAAAACGATGCATCACGGGAGGCAATCCCGAGCCGAGGAAGGCATCACGGGCCCCGTCAGTGACTGGATTCCGGTAGAAGGGGCAAAACCGGTGGGGGGTTCGAGGAGTCCGGTGCAAGCAACACCTCATGGCCCCCGGATTCCGCCGGATAGTCAGATGACGAGAACACGTGTGTGGGGCTGCATCCGGGCTACGGCTGGAAGGTACGGCCACCGTTTCTTGCCCACTGATTCATCATCTTCCACGACATCAAGAACAGGAGTCGACAGAATGACACAGATCCCGACTTTCGGCAAGCCAGTCCCCGGGGCCCGGTCGCGGGAAGGATCCTACGCACTGATCTTCGACCCAGCCGGTCGCCTGCTTGTCGTGCTGGGCCGACGCGGCCTCTTCCTGCCCGGTGGCGGTGTGGACCCTGGTGAGACGCCCGAGCAGGCTCTGGCCCGGGAGCTGCGGGAGGAATGCGCGCTGGCGATCGGCAGGCAGGAATGGCTGGGAGAAGCCCTGCAGCACTTCGTGGTGGATGGTGAGCCGATCCGGATGGTGGCGCGCTTCTGGCGTGTCACGCCAGCCAGCGGGCCGGGACCCGCGGAAGATGTCTGGGAATGGCGGGAGCCGCAGGAGTGCCGGGGGCGGTTCTTTCATGCGTGTGCTGACTGGGCGCTTGAGAAAGCGCTGGGGTGAGGGGGGCGCGCGGTATCCGCTCGGGGCTCCCGCCTTCGCGGGAGTGACGGGGTTTCCTGGGTGCGGTGTAACTGCTCGGGATCCCCGCTTTCGCGGGGATGACGCGGCGGGGGGCAGGAAACTCAGGGCAGAGGGACGCGGTCGGCGCCCGTGAGCCGTTCGAGGGCGGCCACCTGGAGCACAAGGTTGATCCGGGCCGACAGTTCCTGAAGCCGCACGCTGGAGAGGGTGCGCTCGGCGTCGATCAGGTCCTGGCTGGTGATCTGGCCGGTCTCGAAGCGCTGCTGGCTGATCTCGTGATCACGCAGGGCCAGGTCCAGCTGGCGGGCTCGCAGGGGCAGCTGGGCCTGCAATTCCAGAATCCGGTTGAGCTGGCTGCGCACCTGCCGCTCCAGATTTTCCACACTTTCATCGAAGGCCAGTTGCTGGCGCCGCTCGCGGATGCGCATGCGCTGCAAGGCTCGCGTGTTGCGTCCCCAATCCCAGAGAGCCCAGTTGAGGCGCAGGGTCACCGTGCGGAAAAGGTCCGCATCGGCCATGCTCAGGTTGCGTGTGCTGTCCTGGATGCTTTGGTCCCAGGAGAGAGCCAGATCCACGGCGGGCAGCAGCGAACGCCAGGCTTCGCGCCGCGAGCGAGTGGCCGCGCTGAGTGCGTCGCGTGATTCAAGCAGGCTCAGGCTCTGCTGGCGGGCCAGCTCGAGCTGGGCGTCCACATCCAGACTGGGACTGGGCTCGGGGACGGTGGCGTCCAGGATGAAGGCCTGCTCCGTGGGCAGCCCCACCAGCTTGCGGAAATCCTCCTCCTGCAGCTGCAGGGCCAGGGAATCGCTGGCGAAGGAGCTGCGCCGCTCCAGATTCTCCAGTTCGCTCTTGAGGAAATCGCTCTCGCCGATGATGCCGGCCCCGTACTTGCGGCGGGCCAGTTCCAGACTGCCTTCCGATTCGCGCAGCCCGGTGCGGCCCAGATCCAGACCGAGGCGTGCCTGCAACAGCGCGTAATAGGCCTGTACCACACGATAACGGAACGCGGCCTCCTGCTCGCTGACCTGCAGCTGGCTCAGGCGAAGCGAACGGCTCTCCTGACGCAGATCGTCCCAGAGCCAGCGAGCGCCGAAGATCTGCTGGCTCACCGAGAGCGAATAGTTGGTGCTCCAGCGGGTCAGGTAACTGTCCGTGTCCGAATCGCGCCAGCCGAGGTAACTGCTGGCATCCACGGTGGTGCCGAAGGGCAGCTCGGTGGACAGGCTCAGGGTGCCACTGCGGCGCTCGGTCTTGATCCGGGTTTCTTCATAGACCTGAAGGGAGCTGTTCCAGAGTTCGGCCCGGCTGTCGGTGATTCCCGGAAGCACTCCCTGAACGCGGATCCGCGGCAGCAGGCGCAAGCGCAGATCGCTGCGATCCAGTTTGTTCTCCCGGAGGCCCAGGTGCACGCGCTCGCCCTCGCGATGGCTGCCCAGGGCACGGTCGATGGCCTCATCAAGACTGAGGGCCAGGGGCTGGCTCCAGGCCATTCCCGAAAGAAGCGCCAGGCTGGCGCACACGATGCTCCAGGTGCGGGCGAAAGCCAGCAGGCCCATGACCGGATTCCGTGACGGCAGGTGGTGTCTACTCATGACGCAGGGCCTCGATGGGATCCAGGGCGGCCGCACGGCGGGCCGGGTAAATGCCGAAGATCAGTCCGGTGCCCGCGCTGACCGCAAACGAAAGCAATACCGACCAGGGTGTGACCACCGTGTGCCAGCCGGCGAAAGCCGAAATGCCCCAGGCCAGGCACAGGCCCAGCACGATCCCCAGCAGTCCGCCGCCCAGTGACAGCACGACCGCCTCGGTGATGAACTGCTGCATCACGTGGGCGGCCGTGGCACCCACGCTGCGGCGGATGCCGATTTCTCGCGTGCGCTCCAGCACGCTGGAGAGCATGATGTTCATGATGCCGATGCCGCCCACGATCAGCGAGATCGAGGCGATGGCCCCCATCACGAGGTTGAACATGCGTTGAGTGGCCTGGGACTGGCGGATCAACTCCCAGGGCACCTGGATTTCCGTGTCACGCGCGCCCATGTGACGCCTCTCGAGCACACGCCGGACACGCTCGGAAGCCGGTGCGGCCTCCTCGGTGGTGGCCACCGTGATCACCAGCTGGTCCAGGCCTTCCTTGCCACTGACCGGCGGCATCCGGCTTCGCAACGTGGACAGCGGGATGTAGATGTCGCGGTTGAGGTCGCGCAGGCTCAGTTCCTGCTTGCCCTTCTCGGAGAGCGCACGAGGTTGCACCACACCCACCACGCGCATCCACTGGTCGTCCAGTTTCACCAGCCGCTCCAGTGGGGAATTGGTTGGAAAGAGCTCGCGCGCCACCTGGCTGCCCAGCACGCAGACCCGAGTACGGCCGTGTTCGTCGGCGTCGGTGAGCCAGCGGCCATTGATTTCCATGCCCGGAAACTGGGCCAGATACTCGGGTTCCACACCTCGCAGGGGCACCTTGACCCGACGGCGTCCCACGCCCGCCTGGGCATCCGAATTGACCACCGCACTGATGGTGGCGTCGGGCAGCAGCCCCTGCAGACTGATCACGTCACGCCGCCCCAGCCCGGGACTGCCCTTCTCCAGATCTTCGGAGGGCACACGGTCGCGCGGCACGGCCATCACCAGGATGTTGCGCGCGCCCAGCAGGCGGATGTTCTCGAGGGCTTCCCGGCGCGCTCCTTCGCCGATCGAGAGCATGGAAATGACCGCGCCCACGCCGAAGATCACTCCCAGCATGGTCAGCAGGCTGCGCAGCTTGTGCGACAGCAGTGAGGCGATGCTGATGCGCAGGGCCTCGAGCAGGGCGCCCCGGTCAGGCATGCAGCATCCCGAGAACTTGGTGACTCACTGCGCGTCCTCGCTGGACCAGTTGGCAGGATCGACCAGGCTCAGGCGGTCACCCGCGTCGAGGCCACTCAGCACGACCATCCGGTCGCCGTCGGTGGGGCCCACCTCGACTGGGACGCTTTCGATCGATTTGCCCGCGATGCGGAACACGTGCCAGCCCTGTTCATCGCGGAAGAGGGCTTCCACGGGCACGGCCAGAGCCTCATCGATGCGCGTGCCGAAAATCGTGGTCTGAGCGTTCATGCCGGGTTTGAGGATGGGATCTCGCTGGTCGAGCACGGCGGTCACGTCAAAGACCTTGGTGTTGCTGTCGCCGTCCTTCTCGCGGGCCAGCACGCCCACTTCGGTGATCCGGCCGGAGAAATGACGGTCGGGCCAGGCATCCAGCACCACCGAGACCGAGTCGTCCAGCGACACCAGATTCAGGTCCACTTCATTGATCTGCAGTGTGACACGCATGCTCGAGAAATCGGGCAGTTCGATCAGGCCGGCGCCACGCCAGGGCTGGTCGCCCACCTTGATCTTGCGCGGTTCGCCGCCCAGCCAGACCGGCAGATAGACCACCATGCCCGGGCCGGGCGCGGTCAGCACCAGGTCGTCGTATTCCTTGCGGGCCTTGCGCAGATTGTCGCGCGCGGTCTGGATCTTGAGATCGGCTTCCTTGAGTTCCTCGGCGTTGATGCCCACCTGGGCGATGTAGTTCGAACGCGATTTCTCGTAGGACAGGGTGGCCTGGCTGAACTGCAGGTCCGCCTCCTGGCGCACCATCTCGCTTTCGTAGACGGTGCGTTCCTGGCGCAGTTTCGAGAGCAGCCAGGAAGTGGAATCGGCCACCAGCGAGCTCTGCATGTTGCGCAGCTCGGCCTTGAGGCGGGCTTCCACCTTGTTGTAACTGGCCTGGGCGATGTCCAGTTCGTTCAGCCGGTCATCAATTTCCTTCTGCAGCTCCGTGCGGTCGAAGATGACCAGCGTGTCACCCTTCTCCACGCTGCTGCCCTCGGGAATCAGCGTCTGCACCTGCAGCTGGTTGCGCAGCCGCGGAGTGCTGATGGTGGTGGAATTCACCGCCTGGATGGTGCCCGCTTCCGTGAGACGGATCTCGAAGCGGTCGGGCGTGACCACCACGGAAGGAGGCTGCTCGCTGCCGCAGCCGGTCAGCAGCAGGCACAGCGGAAGCAGCAGGGCCCAGCCCGCGCGCCCGGACATCAGGCCTTCGCCTGCATGCGCGAGGGCAACAGATCCAGGAACCGGGCGATGGTCTCGATGCCGCGGTGGAAGTTGGGCAGGTCCATGTTCTCGTTGGGGCTGTGGATGCGGCAATCGGGCAGGCTGAAGCCCAGCAGCACGGTCTTGACGTCCAGCACCCGGTCGAAGGTGGCCACGATGGGAATCGAGCCGCCCTCGCGCTGGAAGAAGGGGCGTTTGCCGAAGACCTGCTCCATGGCGTCGGCACCGCAGAGCACGGCGGGATGGTCGATGGGCACCTCGGCCGCGCTGCCGCCGTGGTGGTTGATGAACTCGGCCTTGATGCCCGCGGGAATCCGGGCCTTGAGGTGGGCGACAACCGCCTCACTGACCTGCTGGTGATCCTGATTGGCCACCAGGCGGAAACTGAACTTGGCCCCGGCCTTCGAGGGCAGCACGGTCTTGGCGCCTTCGCCCGCGAAACCGCCCCAGATGCCGTTGACGTCGATGGTGGGACGGGCGCCCAGATGCTCGATCACGGTCCAGCCGGGCTCTGGACGCAGACCGTCCACGTCGAGGTCGGCCATGTACTCGGTCTCGTTGAAGGGCAGGCGGGCCACTTCGGCGCGCTCCTCCGTGTCGAGATTGCGTACCGGATCGTAAAAGCCTTCCACGGCCACCCGGCCCTGGGTGTCCCACAGGCTGGACAGCAGCTCGCAGAGCACGTTCGCCGGGTTGCGTACCGGGCCGCCGAACTCGCCGGAGTGCAGGTCGCGGTTGGGGCCGGTCAGACGCATTTCCAGATAGGCCAGTCCCTTGAGAGCCGTGCAGATCGAGGGCAGGCCCTCACCGAACATCGCCGTGTCGGAGATCAGCGCCACATCGCACTTGAGCAGATCCTTGTGTGCGTGGATGAAGGCTTCCAGGTTGGGGCTGCCGATCTCTTCCTCGCCCTCGAACAGCATCACGATGTTCACGGGCAGGGTGCCGTTCTCGGCCAGCAGGGCCTCGACGGCCTTGACGTGGATGTAGAGCTGGCCCTTGTCGTCGGCACTGCCCCGCGCGATGAGCTTGCCGTTGCGGATCACGGGCTCGAAGGGTGGGCTGTCCCACAGATCCAGGGGGTCCACGGGCTGCACGTCGTAGTGGCCGTAGACCAGCACCGTGGGTGCTCCGGGAGCCCCGCGCCACTCGGCCGTCAGGATCGGATGCCGGGGCGTGGGATGAATCGTGCAATTGGTCAGCCCCGCCTCTTCGCAGCGCATCTTGAGGTGCTGCACACAGGCCAGCAGATCCTGGCTGTGCTCGGGAGCGGTGGAAATCGAGGGGAAACGCAGAAACTCGATCAGTTCCTGCTCGTAACGCTCGCGCTGGCCGCGGATGCGGGCCAGGGTGGCTTCCAGTGTCTTCATGGTGGTTCCTGTTTTCTCCGGTTGGGGCGTTCTGGCCATGGCTCCCGTGAGACGGTGTCGGGGCCGGAAAATGCTCCGCCAAGGTACGGCAATCCCGGCTGGCAGGCCACCGGCAGCGAGCCGGGATGGGGGGTTTTCCTTAGCTTGGCCCCTTCGCCGAAACCGCCCTGGAACCAGGGCATCCGAACGCCGGGAGACGCGCCATGACAGTCGAACGGGCCGAGGCCCAAGCCACGGAAGAATTCTTCACCAACCGGACCGGGGATGCCGCGGATCACCGGCGCCGGCTGGGCCCTTGGAGCGTCTCGTCGATCGGCTGGGGCACCAATTCCGGGGAACTGCGCAACATCGTGGACCTGAAGGTCGAATCGGCCCTTCCCGAGGTGATAACCGGGGGCATCAATTTTCTGGACACCTCGCCCGCCTACCGCCACCGGCGCAGCCAGGCGGCCATCGGACGCGCACTTCCCCGACTGCTCTCCTCGGGCGCGGTACGGCGCGAGCAGTTGGTGTTCGCGAGCCATGTGGGCTTCGTGGCCCTCGACCGGCGCGAGGAAGATGCCCAGGAGTTCTTCCGTCGCCAGGTGCTGCCCGACTCTGGCCTCGAGGACGCGGATTTCGTGGCCGGAGCATGGTCGATGCACCCCCGCTGGATCCGTGCCCAGCTGGATCTGGCCTGCCGGCTGCTGGGTCTGGAACACATCGACCTGCTCTACCTGGATGCTCCCGAGATCGCGCTGAAACAGGAAGGCCCCGAGCGCTGGAAAGCGCTGCTGATGAGCGCCTTCGCCGAGCTGGAATCCCTTGTCAGCGAAGGCCGCATCGGTGCCTGGGGCATCGCCTCGCTGGAAGGCTTCACCGGCAACGACACACGCCGTGCCCCATTGCAGCTTCCCACCCTGCTCGAGTGGGCGCGACACGCGGGTGGCGGGAGCACGGGACTGTGCACCATCCAGGCGCCCTTCAGTCTGGCACAGCTGGACTTGCTCAATCCGGCCGGCGAAGGCCAGCCCACGCTGCAGGAGACTTTGTCCAGCACCGGGCTGTGCTTCACCGGCATGCTCAGCCTGGGCCAGGGCCAACTCTGCCAGGACCTGCCCCAGTATCTGCATCCTGCCATGCCGGGCTGTCGTACGGATGCCCAGCGCGCGCTCCAGTTCGCGCGCAGCACACAGGGGGTCACCAGTGCCCTGGTGGGCATGAAGACACGCGAGCACATCCAGGAACTCTGCCAACTCTCGGCACTGCCCGCCATGCCCCGGGAAGAATGGCTTGCCCTGTTCAGCTGATGCTCCACGGACCTTCGCGAAACGGGAGCTGCCGCAAGGAAAATTTTTGGGCGGATTGTCGCGTGTCGAGCGTCCGGCGGACTGAGTGACGCCCGATTCTGAACAAACCCTGTGCTCCCTCAAAGCTGAAACACGCCCGAACCCGGGACTTAGGCTCCCCCAAGTTCCGTGTTTGTCAAAGCCGTTTCCGACACGTGCGGCTATTGGGATTCTGAATTTCACTTCACTAACTTGGTGACACAACAAACCGGGCGCGCTCCGGAACCCTGATTCCCACGGACAGGAGGCGCACCGGGCGAGACCCGATTCACACATGTCCGGCCACCTGTGCGGAATGTGTGATCCATGTTTCATTTCCTGGAGGAAAGCATGAAGATGAACGGTATCGTCTTTTCCGCCCTTGCCATCGCTCTTTGCGGAGCCGTGGTACAGGATTCGCTGGCGACCGAGCTGAAGTTCGACGGACAGGTCCGCTATCGCAGTGAGTTCTCCAACTACTCCTTCGACAGCAATGTGGACTCCTACGGCATGTCGGCCCTGCGCACGCGCATCGGTTTCTCCGCCGCCCCCACCGAAGGTCTGGCGATCTACGTCCAGGCCCAGGACAGCCGCACCATGGGTGGCAACGGCACCAGTGGCACCCTGGTCAATGACATGAACTTCGGCATCCACCAGAGCTACCTGAGCTGGGACTGCCGCCTGATCAGTGGCCTCAACCTGCTGGCCGGCCGTTTCGAGATGCCCAAGGCCGACGAGCGCTTCTTCGGCAGTGTTGGCTGGAGCAATGTGGGACGCAGCTTCGACGGGTACGTGCTCGGTTACGAGACTCCCTTCACCATGGTCCAGTTCTACGGCATCAAGGTGGTCGAGAACTTCACCGCCAACCAGGATGTCACCGTCTGGGGTCTGTACTTCAACAACCTGTTCGACAAGCGCGTCGACCTGTTCTACAACAACGATGACTTCGGCCAGAACGCCGCCGAGGAAACCAATGTGCGCAGCACCATCGGTCTGCACTACGACAACGCCGGCGCCGAGTACTTCGACGGCAAGCTGGGCGTGAACTTCAACTTCGGCATGCAGATGGGCAGCAACGAGTGGGGCGGCACCGCCATGGACTACGCTGGCCAGCTGATCGGGCTGGACGCCACCTGGGCCCTGGACATGGGCTTCCTGAACAAGGTGGGCTTCGGCTACGAAATGCAGAGTGGCGACGACAGTGCCGACAACAGCATGGATGCCTGGCAGAACCTCTATCCCACGGCGCACAAGTTCAACGGCTACATGGATCTGGTCAACACCGGACCCAACGGCCTGAACGACATCCAGGTGAACTTCTGGGGCAGCATCGCCGACTTCGTGAACTACAAGCTGGACTACCACATGTTCAGTGCTGCGGCCGACTACTCAAATGGAACCACCATGGATACGGCCATCGGTTCCGAGATCGACCTGACGCTGAGCAAGAAGTTCGACAACTTCACGATCAACGCCGGCTACAGCATGTTCACCGCCGACGACCACTTCGCCGGCAATCCCAACGACGGCATGAACTGGATGTACCTGCAGTTGACTGCCGGTTTCAAGGACTGATCGGTCCTCCAGATCTCGATTGACAGGCGGCCCCCGAATGGGGGCCGCTTCCTTTTTGCCCGCACGTACACGCCGATTGCCCCACCGGAATCCGAGGTGAGCAACCGGTCAGGAATGCGTGTGGCCGGACAGGCGCTTAAGCGCGACTCGTGAGGCTGGATGAAATGAAAAGGGCCCGCCTTGGCGGGCCCCCGGGCAGGGTCAGATCTCGCGGCGCAGGCGCTTGACGGGTATCTCCATCTGCTCACGGTACTTCTGCACCGTGCGCCGGGCCACCTTGTAACCATCCTCGGCCAGCATCTCGGCAATCTTCTGGTCGGAGAGCGGGCGCTTCTTGTTCTCGCTCTCGACGATGTCCTTGAGCTTGCTCTTGATGATCTTGGTGGACACATCCTCGCCGCTGTCGGTGGTCATGCCCTCGCTGAAGAAGTACTTCAGCTCGAACACACCCCACTCGGTCTGCACGTACTTGCGGTTGGTGACACGGCTGATGGTGGAGATGTCCATCTCGATGTCCTCGGCCACATCCCGCAGGATCATCGGGCGGATGTACTCCTTGCCGAAGAGGAAGAAATCCATCTGCAGCTTGACGATGCTGCGCATCACCTTGAGCATCGTCTCACGGCGCTGCTGGATCGCGTTGATGAACCAGCGTGCGCTCTCGACCTTGCGCACGATGAACTCGCGCACGTTCTTGTCCACCTTGGTCCGGCCCGCGCGCAGCATGTTCTCGTAGGTGCGGCTGATGCGCACACTGGGCATGGTGCCCTCCACGAGGCTCACCACGAACTCCTCGTCCTTGCTGCCGTCTTCAAGTTCGCGTTCGACCTTCTCGACCACCAGATCGGGAATGATGTAGTTCTCCTTGTCCTTCATCTCGCCCACCCCGGGGCGGGGATTGAGGCGGCTGATGAAGAGGAAGGCGTCCTTGATCTCGTCCAGATTCACCGAGAGTTTGCGGGCCAGGATCTCGTAACGCTTGGCGCTGAAGTTCTCGAAGTGATCGGCGATGATCTCGCGGGCCACTGCGTGATTCACCCCGAGCTGGGACAGCACTTCCATCTGCACCAGCAGACATTCGCGCAGATCACGGGACGCAATGCCGATTGGGTCGTAGTGCTGGACTCGCTGGAGCACGCGCAACACGTCGGCGGCGTCCACTTCCAGCATCATCGCCACCTGGTCCACGCTCACGCCCAGGTAGCCACTGTCCTCCAGATTGCCGATGATCTCAAGCCCGATGCGCTGGTCGGCGCGACTGAGCTGGTTGTCCATCTGCAGCTGTTCGATCAGGTTTTCCTGCAGGGTCTGGATCTGGGGCCGCGGAATGTCCAGCAGTTCCTGGGTGCTGGGAGGCGTGTTGCGTGCATACTCGGGAGTGGTGTCCTCGTTGAGCAGCTCGTTCCAGTTGTCCTCGTCACTCACCGCCTCATCCCAGTCGACTTCTTCCTCGCTGTCGCTCTTGTCCTTTTCGTCGGTCTGTTCGTCCTGGACGTCCAGGCCAGACTCGTCGAACTCGAGCACGGGGTTCTCCTCGACTTCCAGTTTCAATCTGGCCTCGAGCAGCATCATCGGAAGCTGGAGCAGTTCACTGCGCAGGATCTGCTGGGGAGTCTGCACCATGTCCTGGCGCATCACCACTTCCTGCCGTAGTTGCATCATCGTGCGGTTCTTCCTTCAGTCTTCGGTGTCTCTCCGGCCGTCGTGGGCGGGATCGCGCCCGTCACGGGATCGACCGGCGCCAGTTTCACCGGCTCACGGCGTTCAAGGCGGAAATTCTCGCCCAGGTAGAGCCGTCGCACCTGCTCGTCGTCGGCCAGTTCCTCGGCACTGCCCGACTTGAGAATGCGCCCTTCGTACAATAGATAGGCGCGGTCGGTGATGCTGAGCGTCTCATGCACGTTATGATCGGTGATCAGGACCCCGATATTGCGCGATTTCAGCTCATGGACGATGCTTTGGATGTCGCCCACCGCAATCGGGTCCACGCCCGCGAAGGGCTCGTCCAGCAGGATGAAGGCAGGATTGTTGACCAGTGCGCGGGCGATTTCGACCCGGCGACGTTCACCCCCGGAGAGGGTGTAGGCCAGCGATTTCTTGAGATGGCTGACCCGCAGCTCGGCCAGCAGCAGTTCCAGCCGCTCGCGGCGTTGCCCGCGGTTCAGCGGCAGAGTCTCGAGAATCGCCATCAGGTTCTGTTCGACGGTCAGCTTGCGGAAGATGCTGGCTTCCTGGGGCAGGTAGCCCACTCCACGCCGCGCACGGCGGTACATCGGCAGGCGGGTCACATCCTGGCCGTCCAGCAGGATCCGGCCGGAGGTGGGGCGGATCATGCCGGTCATCATGTAAAAAGTCGTGGTCTTGCCCGCGCCGTTGGGACCCAGCAGCCCGACGATCTCGCCCGTGCCGACCTGGATCGAGACACCGCCCACGACCCGGCGCTTGCCATAGAACTTGTGCAGTTCTTCGCTTTCGAAGACCCGATGCATGGACACTCGTCTCCCTCTACAAGGTGCTGGCTGGCAGCCCCTGTGCGGTACGGATGATCACGGATTCTCTGGCTCCGGCAACCGGCACTCTTGTTCCCCTGGAGTGTGATCCGGTTCGACGCCACACGCGTGGGTGTGTGCGGTCGGCTGCGATGTTAGCAATTCCACGGGGTGAAACCAGTGGGATCCGCCGCCAA